>JAITAW010000280.1 GCA_031283905.1 Treponema sp.
CCGGCGGCGGCGGCGGCGGGGTCTATGTAAACTCCTCCGGGACGTTTACCAAGCAGTCCGGCGGCGTTATTTATGGGTCGGACGCAAACAGCAACGCGCTGAAAAACTCCGCAGGGAAAGGCGATGACGCCTACGGTCATGCGGTCTATGTTGATAGCCGCAGAAAGCACAATGGTACGGTGGGCGTTGGCGTTACCTTGGACAGCAGTATCCCCGGCTCATTGGGCGGCTGGGAGGCGCTTACATCAGGTATCGGCGGCATCACGTACAGTTCCGTATCCGGCGGCGCGTGGACGGTAGAAAGCGACGGAAGACGTAAATCCCCCCGAATAAGCGGCGGCGGCCTAACCAAAGCGCGTATCTCCTTTACCTGCAATTCAACCGCTGCGTATATAACGATACGGCTTGACGTATCTTCAGAATCAGGTCGCGACTACGCCTTTATCAGTCAAGTGGATAACGCTGACGCTACGTCCGGCAGCGGTTATTATTACGATAATTATAGCAGCAGCGTCATATCCGGTGAGAATTCGGTACTGGTAACCATACCGGTTTCAAGCCCGGGCGGCCATTTTATCGACATAGGGTATAGTAAAGACCAGGATATGAACTTCGGCTCGGATTGCGCGTGGTTTAAGATTATCGAATAAGGGGGCCGAGGGCGGGCGTTTCCGGCAGCCTGCCGCGCCTGTTTGAGCCGGTTTCAACATGAGATTAAACTCAAAGTCAAACCGTCCCTTTTTTTCATTCTTTTTCATTTCTTTTCATTAAAAAGCGCTGTTTCAAAATCTCTTTGAAACAGCGCTTTTATAAAAATTGGTAAAACCGCTTGTACAGAGGCGTTCTGTGGCGGGACTCCGTGAGGCGTCTTATCTATACCTCCGGCAGGGCTATATATTGAACGCCAAGCCGGACGCCTATGGAAACGGCCTGTTCCATACCCGCCGTCCGCTTACGGCGGCTATTCACTAATCCTTCGCAATGCACTATACTGACAATCAAGGCAAATCTAATTGGAAATCAACAACACAATAGCTGAACAGTGGAAAGGGCGGAAACTGTGGCGGCTCCTTTTTCCCCTGATAGTGGAGCAAATGCTCGCGGTTACTATCGGAATGGCGGATACGGCCATGGTGGCGAGCGTTGGGGAACATGCCGTGTCGGGCGTGTCTCTGGTAGATTCCATCAACGTGTTGCTGGTGATTGCGTTTGGCGCGCTCGCGATGGGCGGCAGCGTGGTAGTCAGCCAATATATCGGCAGGCGGGACACGAAGAAAGCGCGCGTCGCCGCCTGCCAGTTGATGTACACGACGGCGGCCGTGTCATTGGCGATCATGCTTTTCACCGCAGCCTTATGCGCTCCCATACTGCGCCTTGTTTACGGACGCATCGAAGCGGACGTCATGGAAGCCGTGAAAACGTATTTCATGTTGAGCGCGATAAGTTATCCGTTTCTTGCGATTTACAACGCGGCGGCTTCCCTGTACCGGAGCATGGGAAACAGCCGAATTTCCATGCTGATTTCCCTGCTCGTCAACATCCTCAACATAACCGGTAACGCCGTCTTGATTTTCGGCTTTCATCTAGGCGTACTCGGCGCCGGTCTGTCTACAATGGCAAGCCGTGTAGTCGCCGCCGTTGTTCTCATGGCGATGCTTGTATCGGACAAGTACAGCCCCATTTCCCTTGCGGACTTATGTAACATCCGGCTTAACGGCGGCGTCATTCGCAGCATTTTGAATGTGGGCATCCCAAGCGGCGTGGAAAGTTCCATGTTTCAAATCGGGAAGATACTCGTGGCCCGTATTTTCACTACATTCGGTACCGCGGCTATCGCGGCCAACGCGATCAGCAACTCCATCAATTCCTTTACTTCCACGCCCGGCTTGCTATCGGTATAGGCATGATGACTATTGTGGGGCAATGCGTGGGCGCGAAAGATCTCGGCGGTGCCCGGCGCTACACGATGAGACTGATGAGGAGCGCCCACTGTATGGCGCTGGCATTGAGCGCCGCAGTCGCTCTATTGATGAATCTCTTCTTGAATATGTTCGGCCTCAGCGCTGAAGCGAAAAAAATAGCGAAAGCGTTGCTATGGACAAGCTACATCATGTCACCTGTAGAGTGGCCCCTGAGCTTCACCTTGCTAAACGCCTTGCGCGCCGCCGGAGACGCCCGTTTTGTCATGATCATCGCGGTAATCTCCATGTGGGCGGTGCGCGTCAGCGCCGCGTATCTCCTCGCCTATCACCTGGGAATGGGTCCGTCCGGCGTATGGATAGCCATGACGGCGGACTGGTGCGTACGCGGCGCATTTTACGCCTGGCGGTGGCGGCATGGACGCTGGCAGAACAAAAACGCGCTTATCGAAGGATGACTTTGCGGCGGCTAGACCAGATTTTTTCATTAGACGCTTGTTAGAAAGGCGTAAAGTTGCTATATTCTATACTATGCCGATTCTAAAAAAGAATCGGTTCAATATTCCATAAGGTACGAGGTTTGCCATGAAACTATATAGCCGGGGACAGGTGATCTTTTTTTCTATTGTTAGCGCATGTATCGTGATTATGGGTGCGGCCGCTTTCGGATATGTACGGCTTCCCGCAAAAAGCGTGGACGTTGCGGCGGAATCCCCATCGCCCGGGTTTGAACAGGAACCATCTCCTGTGTCGGCCGTTACGCCCTTGGATACGGCGCTTCAGCCCTACACCGAAGACGAACGGGAAAATATTACGGTGTACGAGCGGCTTAACAGCGCCGTGGTGAACATCACTACGGAAACCGTGGCGATCAACTGGTTCTTGGAGGCGGTTCCTCAAGACGGCGGCTCCGGTTCCGGCTCCATCATCGATCCAAGGGGCTACGTGCTTACCAACAACCACGTGATAGCAAAAGCCAACAAAGTGTTCATCAACCTTGCGGACGGCAGCCAATATGAAGGGAGCGTTATCGGCGTTGATCCGGAAAACGACATCGCGGCGCTCAAATTTACGCCGCCGAAAGGGATGGAATTGAGCGTCATTCCGTTTGGCGATTCGGGCAACCTCAAAGTCGGCCAGAAAGTTCTTGCCATAGGCAACCCGTTTGCGCTGGAACGCACCCTGACCGTGGGCATCGTGTCGGGGTTGGGACGCCCCATTAAAACGTCCAACCAGCGCGTCATTCGGGACATGATTCAAACGGACGCTTCTATCAATCCGGGCAATTCGGGAGGGCCCCTGCTTGATACACAGGGACGCATGATCGGCATCAACACCATGATCTACTCGCCATCCGGCGGTTCCGTGGGAATCGGCTTCGCCATACCCGTGAATACCGCGAAACGGGTTGTTTCCGAACTCATTCAATACGGAAAAGTCCGCCGCGGCTGGATCGACGCTTCCGTTGTACAACTTTTCCCCAGTCTTGTCAAATACGCCCAGTTGCCGGTGTCTACGGGACTGCTTGTTTCCCGCACCAAACAGGGAGGTCTTGCCGAAAGAGCGGGCATACGCGCCGGAACGGAACCGGTGCGCTATGGCTCAAGCGTTATTTATCTTGGGGGAGACATCATCACCAACGTTGACGGCGTTAAAATCGAAACGCTCGTGGATCTGTATTCCGCCTTGGAAGATAATAAACCGGCGGACAGAGTGCCTATGGAAATCCTTCGCGGCAATAAAGTTATCAAACTGGAAATACGGCTCGTGGATAGAGAAGAAGTTATGAGTCAGTAAGGGAGCGTATGCCGCTCCAACGCGCTCCGTCCTTCAGAGCGGCCATACAAGGCGGAGCGGTTCATTCCTCAATCTCTTCGATTTTGTAAGGTGTGCCTTGGTACACAAAGTTAAGCCAGTTTGAGAAAAAGAGGTGCGCGTGCGCCCGCCACCGTACAACCGGCGCCTTTGCGGGATCGTCATGGGGATAATAG
>JAITAW010000297.1 GCA_031283905.1 Treponema sp.
GGTATCCCATCAGCGCCTGCCCCAACTTCCCGACGCCCGCCAATACCGCGTCCTTGGTGTTGTTATAACCCAGAAAGTTTTCAATGTCCTCGATAAGCTCATCAATGTTGTACCCGACTTTCGGCTTACCTTCATTCACGATAGCGCACGAAATGTCCTTCTTCACCAAAGACGGATTAAGCGAAAGAGCATCCGCCAAAGCGACCGACGATACCGTAACGCACCCTTGCGCTTTCATGTCGCGCAGCCTCCGTGCATACAACACCATCCTGTTGAATACCGCCGGTGAGACCGGAAAATCGGAATTTGCCCTCACATACCCTCCTTTTAGTGTTTAGTGTCATTATAGATATTTCTATATCGATATAAAATATACGACTATGAGATTTTTGTCAATAGCTTTTTGATTTTTTGAAGGTGATCTACAAAGCATGATACAGGGGTAATGACAAAGATGGTTTATCGGGGATCTCGCTCCTGAGTAACCAACCGGGTCAAAATCAAGATAAGGCACAGGATACGGCGTGTTTTTCGCGGGACTTATTATTTTTCCAAGAAGGTATTTAGCCATTGGAAAGCCTTTGACATGACATTTTTTACATCAATTATGGCTATGGCTCGTTTGCACGCCTTCATACTTTGCGCATCACCTCCATATTTTTTATAGGAGAGTCCGCGATTTCCGTATGTAAAAATTCCGTATCCGGTTTATCTTTCTCCTGTAATTGACCGATAAAAAAGTATGAAGAAGTTTATTTTGATTACTATAAAAGTCCTTGCTTTTACACTTGTATGTAACGCACAAACGACACCCTTCCATGAAGAAGGGATCGCTTCGTGGTATGGAACGGAATTTGATGGACAAACCACCGCCTCTGGGGAAGTTTTTAATTCCAATGATTACACTGCGGCTCATCCCGAGTTGCCATTCGGTACCTTGCTAACCATAACGAATAAAAATAACAACAAAAAGGTGACGGTACGGGTAAATGACAGGGGGCCCTTTATATCTAATCGAAATATTGATCTGTCAAAAGCCGCAGCCGAACAGTTGGATATGATTGCAAGCGGCAGCGCTCCGGTCAGCATTGATATTGCCGCAGTGGGCGCAACGCCCGGACCTGTAGAGACTTCGGTTGCGGCAATAGCGCCCCCTTCCGCATCGCCTTTAGGCGCGCCCGTTTCACCGGCGCCGGTTGCGCCGCAAACGCCGTCCGCAACGCCCCGGCAACCCGTTGCGCCGCCGCCAAGCGCGCCCCCTTCCGCATCGCCTTTAGGCGCGCCTCCGGCGACCATTGTTCCGGCAAAGCCTGCGGTCATAAAGCCCGCCATTCCGCCCATGGGAACAAACAAACGGTACCGTCTGCAAATCGGCGCGTTCAGAGTCCCCAAGAACGCGGTGTCCGTTTTTGAGAAATTGAAGAACGTAGGTTTGAATCCGGCGTATGAACGGAGCGGCGACTTGTACCGCGTGGTGCTTTCGGGGATAAAAGCTGACGATGTTCAAGGGGTCGCCGAAAAGATCGGGCAGGCAGGTTTCACGGAAGCGCTTATCCGTGAAGAACCATGACATGGAAATTCCCGGTCCCGCAAAGGAAAGGCTTCTCTACCTTTTAAAACTGCTTGAAAAAGGCGGATCTGCCACGCTGACATCCGCGCATATAGAATCCCTTACCGGTTGGTCGAGGGATTCTATTCGCAAGGACATTTCTTACCTTGCTGCGGATCTTGGCAGAGCGAGCGGCTATGACGGCGCCGCCTTGAAAAACGCCATCAAGAAAACCCTGCGCCTTGACCGCAAGCAGAAAGTCTGCATCGTAGGGCTTGGACGGCTGGGTTCCGCGTATCTCAATTTCGGCGATTTCCAACACGGCGAGTTTGAACTGACAGCGGGTTTTGACGCCAATGTCAACCGCGTTGAAATTCTTTCATCGCCGGTACCATTGTATCCCACCTACAAGATGAACGAAGTCATCAACCGGTTCGCCATAGAGATAAGCCTGCTCTGCGTGCCGGAAGATCAAGCCCAACTCGTTGCGGACAAACTTATAGCCGCCGGAATTCGAGGAATAGTGAATTTTGCCCCAGTAGTGTTGAAAATCCCGTCTGACATCGCTGTGCGTAATGTGTACATCGTTGATGAGTTGCGTTCTTTGTCGATACGCATACACTCGAAGAACGCCTGACGTTTCGCCGCCATGCTACCAAATCTCAATTATTTTATCTATTTGAAAAACCGCCTGTTCAACCGCCCGGTACGGCGCAACGCTTACTTCGGCGCGTTCAAGCGACCGGTACGAGACCAAGGCTTCTATAGAATCCCCCTCAATAAAGGGAAACCGTTCTTTTGATTCGATATAAAATTCGTAATTGCTGTTCGGTTCTCCATCTTTTATTTCTTTCAGATGACAAAGTGCGCGATAAACGGATTCCTTATCCACAAAAACACGCGAAACCGTGCAATAGACCCAGAAATGCGCGCCTGCCGTATATTCGCCGCGCCGCAATGTCCGGTAGTCAAGTTTTCCATATTCCGCAGACTCTTGCAAACGCGCCGCAATGTCCGTGTTTTCCTGCAAAAGCGCAATATGCGCGGCGACATAGGCGTCTTCGGAGCTTACACTCTTTAACAAGAGCGCGTTTGCCATATCCGCGTTGCCCGAATACGCCGCGAGAAACAAGGGTCCGATGCCCGTCTCATTTTTGTAATTGACATCCGCGCCTGCGGAAATAAGCTGTTTGACGATTTCAACATTTCCGGTGTTCACCGCAAACATCAGCACGGAGATCCCGTTATTGGCGGCGTTCGCGTCCGCGCCCGCTTCCAAAAGCGCGTGTACTTGCGAGGCGTCCCCCTTCATACACGCCCTGAAAAGCGCAACGCCGTTGCCATCGTCAAGGCCGCCGCCATTGTCTTGCGCGGACAGGGGAATCAGGAGATAGAAACAGCATATCACAGAAAGAAAACGCCTCATATTTCTTAGTATACACCAGACCATGTGTTTTTTCAAGAGAATTTGCGCAGAGCGTATGCTTTGTACGCAGGGACGCGGCTCGCAAACTGAGCGTTATGTGCCATTTGCCCTAAAATTTTTGTTAATTTTTTCAAAAACCTGGTTGACATTATACAAATAATAAGAAATAATAAATAGTTACAGGGAGAATACAATGAAAAAGATCGGGTTTTTGTCTTTCTTTTTTATTTTAACAATTTCGGCTTTTGGGCAACAATTTTTGTGGTCAACTTTGAGCGATAAAGAAGAAAGATTTGTTCCAATAAATAATGTTACAAGGGAAGTTCTGGAATTTTATGATCAATATGAACTTTATCTTGATTATTCTGGTTTCAGTAAAGATAGGTTTATAGAAAGTTTTGACTATGGTTTTGATGACTGGAGTTGGCTTTATGATATAAATGAATTAACGGTCTTTGCACTACGGTCAAATTCAGGACGAGGATCAATTGTCATGGTTATGTGCATTAGTAAAAATAATGTCAACACAATTATTTTCTCAAATAATTATGAACCTGGTTGTATTTTGACCTATTCAACTGATAGAGAAAAATTTTCAAATTGGTTTAGGTCACTATTGAATTAAGGCGGAATGATATGGCGCGGAAAACTTTCGTTAACAGAAATGGTTATCGCCAATTTAAAGGTAGCAGAAAATTGGTGCATCGCTGGGTGGAAGAAAAGAAACTTAGACGTAAACTCAAGCATGATGAAGTTGTGCATCATAAGGATGGGAATCCATTGAACAATTCTCTCAGCAATTTAAGAGTGTACCCAAATCAAAGTATACATATGAAA
>JAITAW010000054.1 GCA_031283905.1 Treponema sp.
AATGTATACGGCATCCCTACCGGATACCGGAATTAGGTTGCTTTGATGTTTAACCGCCGAGATACGCGGCTTTCACCGCTTCATCGCGCCTGAGATATGCGGCGTCGCCGGTCTTGCTCACGGCGCCGGTCTCAAGGATGTAGGCGCGGGAGGCGACGGCAAGCGCTTTGAATGCGTTCTGCTCAACCAGCAAAATGGTCGCGCCCGCTTCATTGATGCGCGTGATGATGGAAAATATCTCGTCAACCAGAATGGGGGACAAGCCCATGGAAGGCTCGTCCAGAAGGAGAAGCCGGGGAGCGGACATAAGCGCCCTGCCCATTGCCAGCATCTGCTGCTCGCCGCCGGAAAGCGTGCCGGCGTGTTGGTTGAGCCGTTCTTTCAAGCGGGGAAAAAGGTCGTATACCATGTCGCGGTCACGCTCAATGCCCGCGCGGTTGCGGCGTGTGTACGCGCCCATTTCAAGGTTGACCTTAACCGAGAGGTTGGCGAATATGCGGCGTCCTTCCGGCACTTGGACAAGACCCAATTTCACAATGCGGTCGGGCGGCAGATTGGTGATATCAATCCCGTCAAAGACAACGGTTCCGCCGGTTTTCTTGATGATATTGGACACGGCGTGCAACGTTGTTGTCTTTCCCGCTCCGTTTGAGCCGATGAGCGTAATGATCTCACCTTTTTCTACGGTAAAGGAAACGTTCTGCACTGCCTTAATCGCCCCGTAATGTACTATTAAATTGTCAACGTTCAGCATGTCGGCCTTCTTTCCTTGTTACGCCGGCAACGCGGAGCTTTCCGCCGCTTCCGATCCGAGGTACGCTCTAATCACCACCGGATTCCTGCGTATATCCGCAGGGACTCCCTCGGCTATGATGCGTCCGTAATCAAGCACGATAAGCCTTTCGCAGATGCCCATGACCATGTTCATGTCGTGTTCAATCAAAAGAATCGTAAGGCGGAACTGTTTTCTGATAAGAGAAACAAGCTCCATAAGCTCGCGTGTTTCCTGCGGATTCATGCCCGCGGCCGGTTCGTCCAAAAGCAAGAGGCTGGGTTGCGCCGCAAGCGCACGGGCGATTTCCAGCTTGCGCTGCTCGCCGTACGGCAGGTTTCTGGCAAGCTCATGCTTCTTGTGCAGAATATGGAACAACTCAAGCAACCCGTCCGCCTTCTCGGTCATCCGCGCCTCGTCCATGTGAAAACGTTTTAAGCGAAACAACACATCGATGGGATTTTCTTCACGCCGCGAATGAAGCGCTATCCGTACATTATCTTCCACAGACAGGTTGCCGAACAGTCGTATGTTTTGAAACGTCCGCGCAATGCCTATCCGGTTTAACGCGGCGGGCGTTTTGTTTTCTATGGAAAATTTATTGTCCCGGTTTCGAAAAACAATCGTTCCGGTGGCAGGCTTGTAAATACCTGAAAGTATATTGAAGACCGTGGTCTTGCCGGCGCCGTTCGGGCCGATCAATCCCACGAGTTCACCTTCTTCCAGTTCACAGCAAAAATCGCTTACCGCCGCAAGTCCGCCGAATACTATGGAGAGGTTCCGTACATGGAGGACGCATTCTTTCTTTTCGTCTTTCATCGTGTTCCTCTCTTCTTCAATTTTCTCGGCATGTGATCGACCGTCCAGTCCCTTGCGCGCTCGCACAACTTGACAAAAGAAACTTCCTTCATGCCAAGAAGCCCTTGCGGGCGGTAGAGCATCACCGCAATGAGAATGAGCGGGTAGATGACGAGCCGATAATCCCGCAGAAAACGGAGGAATTCTTGCAAATACGTCAATATATAGGACGCGAGTATAGCGCCGGTCATGGATCCCATGCCGCCCAGCACGATGAAGATGAGATAATCTATGCTTTTATTAAACGATGCGACATCCGGTTTTACGAAGCCGATGATCGCGGCGTAGAGTCCTCCACCCAAGCCGGCGATAAAAGACGCGATCACAAACCCTATCATTTTGTAGCGAAAGACGCTGATGCCATTCGAGTTGGCCGCGATTTCATCTTCCCGCACCGCGAGGATCGCCCTCCCATACGTTGAGCGCAAAAAATTTTGCAACAGTATAATGACGGCGACCAAGGTGGCGGTTACGATTGAGAACGAAAGCGCCGGATAGACTGCGAGAAGCGTGGTGAAGCGCCTGCCGTTTGCGCCGCCGGAAACGGCTTTTATATTTATCAGTATTACGCGGATGATTTCACCAAAACCAAGCGTTACAATGGCGAGGTAATCGCCGGTGAGTTTCAGCGTGGGAAACCCGATGAGAAAGCCGAAAATCGCGGCGACAAGACTCGCCATGATGACGGAAACGGGCAAGGGAATATGCATATCCACAGTGAACACGATTGCCGCGTATGATCCGATTGCCATAAAGCCCGCTTGTCCAAGCGAAAGTTGCCCGGTAATGCCCGTTATGGTGTTCACGCTGACGGCAAGCAGGGCGTTTACGCCCGCCAATGTTATGATTTGCGCGATATATGCATCAATAATTCCATATTGTATGAGGATAGTCGGGACAAATACCGCAAATACGGCGAAGACACCCGGAATAAGGGTGTTTTTCATGCGATTCGTAAGAATCGCCCGGTGCGCCGGAATTGTCTGATGCGTCATACTTTCACTCCCGTATTCTTGCCTAAAATGCCAGTCGGCTTTACCAGCAGAATGATGATGAGTATGGAAAACGAAATGGCGTCCGCGTATTGCGAAGAAATGAAGCCCTTGGTGAAGGTTTCCGCGATGCCGAGCAATAGTCCGCCGAGCATGGCGCCCGGTACCGAACCGATGCCTCCCAGCACCGCAGCGACAAACGCCTTAAGTCCCGGCATGGCACCCATAGTCGGCGAAATCTGCGGATAGGCGCATGCGTACAATATGCCGCCCGCCGCCGCCAATATGGAGCCGAGAGCGAATGTAAAGGAAATGATACCGTTCACCGACACGCCCATGAGACTTGATGTTTGAAGGTCAAACGATACGGCTTGCATCGCCTTGCCTCGCCACGTATAGTTGATGACGTAGTTGAGCGCGAACATCAGTATCGCGGAGAGCGCGATCACGATGATCTGGATGTTTGAAATGGAGACAGTCCCAATGTTTATAGCGCTTACCAGCGGACGGGGAAACTGTCGGGGATTAGGACCGATAAAAGGCAGCACTCGCGCCCCATTTTGTAGCATAAGGGACACCGCTATGGCGGTGATAAGCGAATTGAGACGCGGAGCGGAACGCAACGGCCTATAGGCGAACCGCTCGATGAACATGCCGAGAAAGGCGCACAGGGTCATGGAAAAGAGGAACGCGAGCGCAAGCTCGCCCACATGTACGCTGTCGCCGGTACCGAGCCACGTAAGCGCAAAGTAGCCGGCGTACGCGCCCACCATGAGTACGTCCCCGTGTGCGAAATTGATGAGCAATACTATGCCGTACACCATCGTATATCCGAGGGCGATAAGGGCATAGATGCTGCCGAGCGATATCCCGTTGACTAATTGTTGTAAAAATATGGCGAACACGTTTTTTTACCCTTCGTACTTTCGTACTAGGGATTTACTGTGGTTTTGTAAACCGTCGTCAGCTTGCCATCGCCGCCTTTTATGAGTTCAACCATTACGGCGGACTTAACGGGGTTGCGCCTGCTGTCAAACGTGAGATTGCCGGTAACATAATTGCCGTTGGTTTGGACAAGAGCATCGCGCACACGGGTTGAGTCAACGGAGTCAGCCTTGACAATGGCATCCCGTATCATGTACAGGGAGTCATAACCGAGCGCAGCGAAGGATACCGGTACGGAATTGTATTTTTGCTGGAACGCCCGTACGAAATTGACCACTTTGGCGTCGGTAGAGTCCGCAGCATAGTGGTTGGAGTAGAAGCCGTTGAGAACTTCATCTCCGGCGTTCTCGGTAAGACCGTCCCAGCCGTCCGCACCGACAATCGGGGTATTGACGCCTTGAGCGCGGAGTTGCTTAGCGATCAGGGATACGGTGGAGTAATAGTCGGGAAGGTATACCACATCGGGATTCGCCACTTTGATTGTGGTAAGCTGGGCGTTGAAGTCAACATCGTTGGTGATATACGATTCATTCGCCACAATGACACCGCCCCGTCCCTGGAACGCGGTGATAAAGTTGTCTTTAAGGCCAACCGAATAATCGTTGCCATTGTCGTACAGGATCGCCGCCTTCTTTGCGCCGAGACTTGTGGCCGCGAAAATGCCGCCCACGGTTCCCTGGAACGGATCGATGAAACAGGCGCGGAAAATATAATCGCCCGCATCGGTGATGGACTCCATAGTCGCGGCGGGCGCCACCAGCAATACCTTCTGCGCCTGGGCGAGCGATGTTATCGCCTGCGTACAGCCGGACGTAAGCGAGCCAATAATAATACTCACCTTATCGCTTGTGGTGAGTTTTTTGTAAGCGTTGACGGTTTTTTCCGGGTTGCCCTCGTCGTCTTCAGAAATAAGCGCGATCTTTTTGCCGTTTATACCGCCCTGCGCGTTGATTTCTTCAATGGCAAGTTCGATGCCGTTTTTGCATTCATCGCCGTACACCGCCACCGGACCTGAGAGCGGAAAAATGCCGCCTATGGTGATGATGTCCATGTTTTTGGCTTTACAGCCGGCAAGGATGATAAACGCGACGCAGGCAAGCGCCGCAATAACGCGGCCGCATAGTGCGGACAAGAAACCGAGTTTTTTCATTTTTTGCATAAAAGCCTCCTTAATAGATATGGTACATCATAGTAAAAAGCGGAAAAAATGTCCACCAGGAAAATCCCCGGCGCATAGCCGCGCAACCGCCGCGATCCATAATGAACCGCGCCGTTTTTTTCTTATTCAATCCTTCCACGGAAATATGAAACTCTTGAGACTCCGCGTCCCGGTTTTTTCGCGTTCATCGATCAGAAGCTCATCCCACGGGATTTTGGGACGCTTGCCGCTTGCCGCGGCTTCGGGGTGAGTCTCAAGCCAGTCGTACTTGAGGAGCCGCAGACGGAACCCTTCGTCCAGAAAGAGAAGGATCCCCGCAGGCCCCGGAAGCATAAATGCAAGGAACACCGACAGCGCGAGGAGAATGAGGTTATGGATAAAGGAAAAAACACAAAAACCCGGATTGTCAAAAAAGATGAGAAAGCACTTTTTCAGGCTTACCCTGATCGGATTGTCCATGCGGGAACGCACCGTAAGGAAGAACTGAAAGGAGAAGGCTGCTGCTGCCAAAAACCAAAACAGCAAAACGCCGAGTCCCCGGCCCAAAAGAATTCCCATTCTGAAATAAAAAGGCAACACAACCGTAATGATGATTCCCGTAAGAATCACCATCGCGCCCAGGACAAGCCCGGAAAGCCATGTCTTTTTGAAAGCCGCGAAGAAATCGCGGAAGCCAAAAAAGCTGTAATCCGACACCCGCTTAAGGCAGGAACTTGCCGCGGCGAGGTATATGCAACAACACAACACGCCGGCAATCAAAACCGTTATAGAGAGAAGAGCCGAGGGTATGAGTGGCGGAATAAAGACCGGCGCCGCAACGACAACCAAAAAGCCAATGTTGATGAGAGCAATCTTGAATAAATTGTCCCATAAATCAAAGAATGTCTTCTTTATCAAGAAACCAAACATTGTCCCAGTATACCGCATTGCGTTGCCTTTGACAAGAACGCTTTTGTCTTATGCCAAATTTTCAAGGGATCAGAGCCGTCCGCGCTGTTACTACCGCGTGAAATTTCGCCCCGTGCGCTGACATGCGCGAAGGCAAAGCGCGAACTGTTCAGCCGCCTGATCGCCGCTCACAAAATAGCCCAAAAAGAGATTTGATAGCGATCCTCTATGTGGAAACAATGAAAGAACGAGAATAACACGCAAGGCAAGATAAATAAACGCATTTTTCACCATGGCTTGCCTCCTCCGGTTTTTTAGCGCTCAGACTGCGTCAGGACGGGCTTTTATAAATATTTTCACGTGATGATAAGCGATAATGATTATAGAAGTAAAATCGTGAAATAAAAAAGCTGCTTGCTATGATGGGGGTTTGCCGGTGTTATTTGTTCCTGTTTACGGTACGATGTGGAGGCAATCCTTTAATGCGGCGAGAGAAACGGCAGAAACCGCGCTCTGATCCTCAAAACCGGCGAGTCAGTTGGCTGATATGGGCGGCTCGGTATAACGAAGCGTTTTTTTGCGCTGTCGATCCCCGCTCCGATAATGAGCCTTCGCGCCGAGCATCAGGTTCGTTGCGATGGCGCGTTATGCGCCGCTACGCTAAAAATTCGGAAAATGGTCCCGTTCAAGGGCGCTACCTATCCAAATATTTTCGCCTAGATAACTCTCTTTCCGTCCCTCTATGAGTATCTGAACTCTTTTCACTGTGGGGAATTCGGTCGCCGTCCACAGCACTTGGGTGATCTGCCCGGCGTAACCGTCTTTGCCGTGCGTATTGTAGAGAAATTCTTCGTTAAAATTGATATAGGCGGTTTCATCCTGAACAACGACCGACAATAGTTCCGCTCCTTCCGGAATAAGAGAGATGAGCCGCTGCGTTTCTTCAGTTTTGGACAACCCCGCTAAAAGCGCATTCAAGGTTTCGGTGAGGGGCGACCCCGTATCAGGCAGTATACGTTTCACCGCTATACGGTGAATATTGCCGTTTTGATCTATTGAAAGAAAATAAAGCGTTCTTGTCTGTTCATCCTGCGGCGCTTCAGCAGGCGCTTTGTCGGCGTCAGGAACGGCGAGAGACTGCATCACGTCCGGCGCAAACTGTTCTATGGGAATGGGCGGCGGCAAGTCCAGCGCGGAGTTTTCAAAGATAGTATCCTGCGCCAGCGGCGTTTCGAGCACAGGTTCTTCTTTTGTTTCAGCTGGAATGGACACAGCCTGTCTCGGAATTTTGATTCCCAAACTGTGCAGATTGGAGAGGATTACTTTTCGGTTGAAAACCAAAAGCAAAATCAACGCAACGGCAAAGATCAACCAGAAAACAACACCCACATGCCGCGATAAAGATAGTTTCTTTCGACTACGCATAGCTTTTTATAAGATATACCAAAAAGAAGATAGGGTAAAGTTTTTTATTCGCAGTGTGAGGTGTAATATCGCGCCGCGAAGAACGTTTCTTTATTTCCGGTAATAATTATTTCAGAGCCGATTTCAAAATAAAAACAGATTGAAAGAATGGGGACGACTCGGTAAAATAGGATTTACCGCAAGTCTATCAAAGGGGCGTACCCATATGAACGGGACGCCGGATGTTAAAGAGCGCAAGGGGCTTTTAGATGTCGCCGGATGAAACGAGTGGGGCGCGGATGGCGTTAAACGGAGCAAACGCGCGAACGGGAAATTGCTGAAAGGAAATATCCGGCAGGCGATGCCCGTGTAAAAGCGGCTTTCCGCTGTCGACCTTTTGGATGTTGACAAGAGATTTATTTAGATGGTAAGGTAGCGCGTGCGCGTAATTCCCGGCGATTTTTTTAAGCTATATTTTAAAGCTATAAGAGAAAAATTCGCATTGACAAAGGTATAAATATTTTATCAGAATATCCAAAGGAGCGGAGAGTATGGATGAACAATTGTTTACCGTGTGCTGCGTAAACTGCAATAAGCGCATATTCAAATTCTCACAAAATTTTCTGGAGGAATACGGGATCGTATTTTTAAAATGCCCTGAACGTGCGGAAGCAACGGAAGTAACATACGACGGACTTAATGGCGTTACCATAAAGCAGACCAAACGCTGCTAAAGGAGCTGGGAGGGCGATGAACCGGCAAAACACAAAAGCATTTGAGAATGAACTGAAAAAACGCATACAAAGCTTGGGGGAATGGCGGGGGAAAACCCCGATACAAATATTTTTTCTGGTTTTTGCCGATAACATTGCCGGGGAATATTTAAGCTTAATAGAGGATGTCTTGTGGGCGGCGTATAGACCGCTCTTTGGGAAAAAAGGCCCAAGATAATAATGCTTAGGAACCGTAACATGGCGCATACCTTTACATTAACAAGCTTTGGCGAGAAATGGCATTTCAAAACAGACCATTACCTTGATATGGATGTCAGGCGGGTCTTTGAGGATTTATTGAGCATCCGTAACACAATCCGCTGGGATGAAATGGATACGGAAAACTTTTTGGCAACAGAAGGGCGGCTCGTCTCTGAATGTATCACGCAATTACAACCAGACAAAAATGACACAATACCTTCTGTCCTTGCAGCAGAAAAATTTAAAAACATCGAGAAAATAATTGTTTGCGTATACAGCCATAGCGTAACGATGGTTGATGACTATGGAAAAGTGCTTGAACAGGTATCCGCCGTCCTGCCGGTGGAAACACAAATTTTGTCGGGTTGGATACGTGATGAAAAGGCAACTCAAAACGGCGTTACCATAAAGCTGATCGCCATATGTATGGAGTAGCATTATGCGCTGCATTGTATGTGGAAGAACTGAAGATGGCGTTGCAAAAAGAAGCCGTGAAATTGCCGCTCAAATAAACAAGGCGTTAGAGATTATTACAAATAAAGAAGAAATTGAAGCATTACTTCAAAGAAAAAAGAAATTTGACAGGATAACATTTACCCATGTAACAATTTCCGATGAAGTCTTAAAAATACTTGAAAAATATTCATGCTTGGAAACATCAAACGATAAGCATGGCTATTTAATTTGTATGCATTGTAAATTGTTTATAGATACTATGGCGTATGAAATCGCGCCAAAAGTTTATTGAAAATATAAAGAAGGCCTGTTGTTGTTATGAAGGGACTGTTGGCACGACTAGGGATGAAGTTGTCGGTATATAAAAGTATTCCCTTCAAACGCTCTTCCCTAGGGAACCGCCCATGCTTTCTTTCTTGGTTATCAAAGAACAAGAGAATGTTTATCGCTCTATTTGTATCCGTCTCTGTATAAACGGCGGCGGGGAATCCCCGGAAGAAGCGCGAGAAAATATGAAAGATCATGTTTTTGATTTCCCGTATGAGAACTTCGCGGAAGAGTGGGCGCTGGGTTTTGCGTGGGAACATCTCAAAGACGTATCCTTCTGAATGATACTACACGGGAATTGCGGGACGCCTGCCGGACGGTACGGGTAAAATCCGCTCAAGGCGGAATTTGAACGGATTTTACCGCGGAATTACTTGACCGGATAGAATAGCTCCAGGATCAGACAGACAAGCCGAATACGGTAAAGGGAAAACCGGAAAAGAAACTTGCCGGAAAAACCGAAATAAGTTGGGAATACTAGCAAGTATCGTAATGCGCCGTATAAGGTAGCATCGGTGATTACGATTGTTGAACGGCGTGGGCAATTAAAGGCTGCCGGCAATACGTATGCTCCGCTTTGTCCGAAAAAGGGTAAAAACCGGAAGCGTCCCCAAAAGTTACAATTAATTAATGAAAGGGGAGATACGGTAATTCTTTATTTAAGGGCGTAGCCCTTTTAGGGTTTAATACCCCGCCCTCTGGGGCGTTTTTGGCTGGGGGTGCGGGGGATTTGTTCCCCCGCACACGCAAAGATTTCAAGGAGAAATCTTCGATACCGCAGGGCTCTGCCCTGCGGTTATTTATTATATATCCAAAAAAGAGGGGTAAACATGAAACAAGGAGCCTGTCTAGGACATCTGTTTAGGACAGACTTGTTTTCCGGCGTCAATTTCCCGCTATTCATCCTTCCGGTATCCATGTTTCAGTATTCGCCTTCCGCTTGGCTTGCCAAGACACGCCGTTTTGGTGATTTCTAGATGTCTAGAAATGATTTCTATAACTATAAAAAAGACGCCTGCCGTTAATTATAAAAATAAGGAGTAGTATATGGGAGAGAATTACATACCCGACTCGTTCCATCTGCCTGCTTTCCGTATTTTCTGATTGCGGTAGCGCACCAGCACCGGGAGGCTTCGGCGGCACAGATCGTCTAAATCCCGCTCAAGCGTTCGCTTGATGGACGCAGCTGTTGCGGCAAGATCCATGTGGGCGCCGCCTTCTGGCTCCTGTATGACGCCGTTGATAATTTTGAACTCCATGAGATCGCGGCTGGTGATGCGGAGCATAGCCGCAGCGTCTTTGGCGCGGGCCGCGTCGCGAAGGAGAATCGAAGCGCCGCCTTCGGGACTGATGACCGAGTAGATGGCGTTTTCGAGCATGTAAATTTTGTCGCCAACGCATAAGCCCAATGCTCCGCCCGATCCGCCCTCGCCGATGACGATGCACACGATGGGCGTGTTAAGCCGGCTGAACTCCCGCAGGTTGCGCGCTATCGCCTCTCCGATACCGCGTTCCTCGGCGCCGATACCCGGATAGGCGCCGGACGTGTCAACAAAGGTAACGATAGGGCGGGAAAATTTTTCCGCCTGCTTCGCAAGGCGCAGAGCTTTGCGGTAGCCTTCGGGGTTTGCCATACCGTGGTTGCGATACATATTGTCTTTCAGCGTACGCCCCTTCTGGTTTGCGAGAATGGTAACGGGCATCCCGTTCAGAAGCCCCAGTCCGCAGACAATAGCGGGATCATCGCCGAAACAACGATCCCCATGCAACTCAATGAAATTATCGAAAATATGTTCAATGTACTCAAGCGCGTAGGGGCGTTCCGGGTGCCGCGCGAGCTCCACGTATTTCCACGCCAGCTCTGTCTTTGATTTTGCGCGCGCCTTTTCCTCAAGCGCCTTTAATTCGTCATCCGCATCAAGACCGGACTCTTTTGCCAGCCTCCTCAACTCCGTTATTTTTTCCTGAAGTTCAACCGTATTCATACAGTTAGTATACCGGAACGCCGTTTTTTTTTCAACTTTTTTCCTCGTTTTTCCTCAATGAGATGCTTTTTTCATACTCAAAAGACTTTTTATGAACCTCCTCGCCGCAAAATGCGCGAAGCGGGCGGGGTATTAAACAGCGATATTCGCTAACATGACGCTTCCCCTATCGATCTGCATGATACTTTTATTTTTACAGAGAAACAGAAATACGTTTGCCATGCAGACTCTGGCAAAAATCGCGAAGCTTTCCGCTGTTTTCTTGATCCTTCGAAAAGGCTTGACAGAAAACGCGGACATCTAGCACCCTCGCCTTTACATCGTATTGACGCGGTGGAGACCGCCTTACCGAATCGCCAGCTTGCGACCGTGGAACTGCGTGATGCCAGTCTCTTTGGCGATACGCTCATAGTTGTCGTCAGTTACGCCGCCGCCGCACAGTATCGTAATTTTGCCCTGGGCGCAATAGTTCAGGCGTTTCAAGCGGTCTATGTTGTCTTCCGCCCGTCCAGCGCCGCCCTTGGTTAAAATCCTAGTAAATCCCAGCGCCGCGAGCGTGTCAACAGCCGCGAACTGCGCCGGCTCGGAAAGCTCGTCAAAAGCCATGTGAAAGATAATATCCCGTTTGCCGGCCCGCGATTCGCCGTTGTGAACTTCCAGAAGAAGCGCGTTAAGCGTCTCAAGATCAAGCCCATCGCCTGAAACATAGCCGAATACAAGTCCATCCGCGCCCGCGTGTATCATGGCACGAATATCTTCTTTCAGATCTTCCCACGCTTCACTACCGGCGGAAAACCCTTTCCGCCGGCGGATCATCGCGGCCACGTTCAATTTTTGGGCGCGGGCATACTCCACCATGTCCGGCGATGGAGTAAGCCCCCCAATATCAAGGCGCGAACACAACTCAATGCGGTCGGCATTGCCCCGCGCCGCGCTGTCAATTTCGCCGCGTGTTTCCACGCACGCTTCCCGAATGATACGCACGTTTCTACAGGAGCTTCTTTACTTCAGCGTGTACAAATTGTACTTTAAGCCCAATAATTATCTGCACTGAAGTTTTGCTTGGCCGAATGACTCCGGAAACGCCGGACGATTTGATTTTCTTCTCATCAACAAGCATATAATTTTTCACTTCCACGCGAAGGCGCGTTGCGCAGTATTCGCACATGGAAATGTTATCCTTGCCGCCCAAACCCTCAAGACAAATACGCGCGACTTCGGCAAAATCCGCATCGCCTTTCAGCATCGCTTTTTTCTCCCGTTCCATAGTTTCTTCCTCGTCATCTTCACGACCCGGCGTTTTCAGGTTGAATTTGGCGATGATAAACCGGAATGTCACGTAGTAAATGACCGCGTAGATGAGGCCCGGAATGACAAGAAGCCATGAGTGGAGCGCCATCGGCGCATTGGCGCTGAGCAAGAGATCGATAAAGCCCGCGCTAAAGTTGAAGCCCGCACGAATCGGCAGAAGCGAGCATACTGCGAGCGATATGCCAGTAAGGATCGCGTGCACCAGATAGAGAACAGGCGCGAGGAACATGAAAGAAAATTCGATCGGCTCGGTGATGCCAACAAAGAACGAGGCGAGCGCGGCGGAGAACAAAAGGCCGGCCGCGATTTTTTTCTTGGTGGTCTTGGCCGCATGATACATCGCAAGGCAAGCGGCGGGACGTCCAAACATCATAACGGGGCAGCAGCCTGTCCTGTCCTGACCGGTCACGCCGCGTGGGGGGGGGGGGGGGGCCGCGCCGGCGCGCGCGCCGCGGGG
>JAITAW010000081.1 GCA_031283905.1 Treponema sp.
GCGGGGCCGCGGCGGGGAACAACGTGTATATCGCCGGAATGGAGGAGAACGCCGCGGGTAAGGAGGCGGCCTGTTACTGGAAGAACGGGGTCAAGACCGCGCTCTCGGACGGCAGTACCAGCGCCGCGGCAAACGATGTCGTCCTTGTCCCGCGATAAGCGCGGGGCGCTTCAAACAGGGTTGTTTGAACACTTCAAACAGCAGTGTTTAGGTACTTCAAACAGTATTGTTTAGGTACTTCAAACAAGGTTGGGGCAGTGTACAGGGCGCAGGCGGAGCCTGCAGCCGCGGGCTGTGCCTGCGCCTACTTCTATCAGACCAACAGTCGTGAGCCGCCCTTGAGACTACGCCATAACGGAATTGCTAAAAGCGCTTTCCGAGGAAGGCTGACAACCCCTGTAATTACCCGGCGGCGTCCGGCGCTCTTTTTGGGCTTCTTGCTTCCCCTTCCGCGGCTTGGCGGTTAATCTCTTCCCCCGCGCGGAGGCTCATCGAAGGAGCGGGGCTTACCGTACGTCCCGTTTTCCTCTATAAATTGAAATCAGGAGACAGACATGAGTACTTTTATGGAAAAAATCACCCTGACTAACGCCGGGGATATTAGCGCCTCGCGAAACGGGCTTATCCCGGAGTCAAAGGTCCGCGCCCTTACGCTGGAGGCCATGCCCGATACAGGGGCATGGACACTGGTTATCAACGAGGAGACCCGGCAAAAGCTGGGGCTTGCCCTTGGGGGTTCGATAGCGTCAACCCTTGCGGACGGTTCCACCACCCGGTACGGCCAGACCGAGGCGGTGAAGATTCAATGGAAAGACCGCAGTACCACCCAGCAGGCCCTGGTCGTACCGGACGCGCGGGACGTTCTCCTTGGGGCGCTGCCCCTTGAGGCGATGGACCTCATGGTTGACCCGGTTCACGAGCGATTGACCGGCGTTCACGGCAATCAGCCCGTACACGTACTCTACTGACGGCGCCGCAATCCGGCATCCAGACCGGCTTGCGGCGTTGGATGTGGCGCGCCGTCCGTGGCGCGGGCCGTCCGCTCCCCGGCACGGAACCGCCCTGGTTAAAAGGAGGTAACGAGCGTGAAGCGTGTGTTCAGGAAAGGCCGGGGTTTATGCTTTCCGCTGTTGTATCATGCTTCCGTTTTTTGCTTTCCCCCAGGACGACGCTGCGCCGGAGGGCCGGAAAAATATCCGGCCTTGAGGATATTGCCCGCCGGACGGGGAACCCCATACGGCCCGGTATGCGGAGGACGGAGCGGGGCAATCCGCGATTTAAGCGGGCCGTCACCTGCGGAAGCTGCGAGCGCCGCTTCCATGTTGAAGGCGGGACGGCGGTCTTTGAAGACCATGCGGACATGGGCGGGGACCGGCGGGAATGGTATAAGACCGGGGAAAACGAACGTGAGGAGGGGAAGGGGCTCGAAGAAACGCCGCTTGCCGCGCGGGGCCGGGATTTCGGCATGACGCTTTATAAAGCGAAGACGGGGCCTTATACAAAGACGATAGGTATGTATATTTCTATGGGAAGCGGTATTTTATCAAAGGGACATTATAAGCGGATGGCGCGAGCGTAGCTTGGCAACGCGTCCGCAAGCAGGGAGCGCAACGTTTCGTTGTCGCGGTAGATGTCCGGCTGCGCGGGATCGAAGCGGCAGATAGGCGACAGTTTCTCCATAAGCGAGCGCAGGTTCAGGCCGGGCGGCGTTGTCCGCTCAAGCCGCAAGATGCGGCTGTGTTCCGTCTGAACCGGCGATTCGTTGTTCGACCAGAGCTTTTCGTCAAGGCGCTCGCCCGGGCGAAACCCTATATATTCGATCTTAATGTCTTTGTTGGGTTCAAAACCATAAAATCTGATGAGTTGTTCCGCAAGATCGCGGATGAAGACCGGTTCGCCCATGTCGAGGAGGTACAGGCCGCCGTTCTCGCCGACTCCGCCCGCTTTCAAGACGAGGGAGCAGGCTTCCGGAATGGTCATAAACCACCGCTTCATATCCGGGTGGGTTACGGTTACGGGTCCGCCCTTTGCGATCTGCTTCTCAAAAAGCGGAAGCGCCGACCCCCGTGAACCAAGCACATTGCCGAAACGAACCGCCATAAATTTGGTAGTTCCGCCGGCAAAACTGCCGCCGGCTATGCCGCGTTCCGCCGCTTCCAGCACAAGCTGTTCGCACAGGTACTTGGAAACGCCGTACACCGACGCCGGTTCCACGGCTTTATCCGTGGTTATGTGGACGAAACGTTTGACGCCGCAGGCGTTGGCCGCTTCCACAAGGTTTTTCGTGCCGAAAAGGTTGTTTTCGATGGCGGCGACAGGATTGTCCTCCATGAGCGGCACATGTTTGTACGCCGCGGTGTGGAACACAACATCGGCTCTGAGCCGCGAAAGCAGGCGTTTCATGTACGCGCCGTCTTTAAGGTCCCCTATGATAGGCACGATGGACGCCTTTTCCCCTACCCCCTCCTCCTGTAAAACCCGCAGTTCCTTATCAATCTGGTAGATGGAGTTCTCCCCGTGACCGAGCAGGTAGAGCCGTTCCGCGCCGCCGGAAAGAAGCTGGCGGCACAGTTCGCCGCCGATGGAGCCGCCCGCGCCCGTGATAAGGACCCGCTTGTCCCGCAGATACGCAAGACTTTCTTTCAGGTGGATCGCAACGGGCGTTCGCCCCAGCAGGTCCTGCGGGTCTATGGAACGGGTCTGGATGAGGTGGGCGTCCCCTTCAATGATTTGAGACACGGACGGCAGTATCCGTATCTTTTGAAAACCGGCGTTTTTCAGAATAGCGTATAAATTCTTGAGATACTCGCGGGATGCGCTTGGCATGGCGATGACGGCCTCATCGCCCGTCCGCATACCTAAAAGACGCGCCACATCCTGAATGGGTCCCAAAACGGGAATAGCATCGATCTTCCGCCCTATTTTTTCATTATCATCATCCAGGAAGGCGGCGATTTCACCGAAAATCGCCTTCTTACGGATTTCAGCCGCCAGAGTCTGCCCCGCAAACCCGGCTCCTATGATGTATATTCGTCCGCTCATTTTTTATCCCTCAAACCGAAGCGCGGCGGTCGCCCGCTTTTTTCTTGCATTGTTTATAAGGTGCAGGACCGAGGAGACGCTAACGGCACTAATGGCAAGATAACGAGGTTCTATCATCGCGTGTTTCTTCCTTGCGTTGCGCAAAATTGCGCAAAACGTATCAAGACATTCTCCTCCGGTAAGGCGCAGTATAGCACATTGTTGATTATTGTTAAAGCAGGAAGAACGCCGGCTACGCTGGCGCAGACTGAGGTCATCGCGTGGCGCTACGGGATGTCTGCGCGGGGCGGCTTTGCGCTAAAAATTAACTAGAAAGGCCTCTTGACAAAAACGCGCTTTAACGTTAGCATACATACGGTAATGGCGGTATAGCTCAGTCGGTAGAGCAAACGGCTCATATCCGTTAGGTCATTGGTTCAAGTCCAATTGCCGCTACTAGGAATACATTGCTATATATCCGCATATGGTTGTTGCGGGTTGAGGAAAAATGTTGGATGAAAGGGTATATCTTTTTCAAGATGCCATGATGCTTATGCCGATAGAGGCTTCTGAAGGTTCGTTTTTTTTGGGAATTTCGCTTACCGATATTAATTTTTCTGTACAATTTGTTGATATCCCTTCGCTTCTGCCTAATCAACCAAATATAAAAATCGGTGATGCGCCTTCAGGCGTTGTATTGCCGGAAGGCTGGCGCCGTACGCCTATGAGACAGGTGGTTTCGTCCATAAACGCCGGAGACGCGGAGAGAGTGGTAAGGGCGTTTCATATAGCGCAATGGAGGAGAGAGTCGGTCTATTGCGGGGTCTGCGGAAACAGGAACGTTGATTCGCGGGCTGAAACGGCTCGCGTTTGTCCCCGTTGCGGGCGAATTGAATATCCGCGTATAGCGCCTGCCGTCATAACGCTTGTTACCAATGATGAAGGAGAGATACTGCTGGCGCATAACGCGAAATTCAAAGCGGGCGTATACAGTTTGATAGCGGGTTTTAACGAAGCCGGAGAAAGCCTTGAACAGACGGTTGAGAGGGAAATATGGGAAGAAACGGGCTTGAAAGTAAACGATGTTTGTTATAAGATATCGCAACCGTGGCCGTTCCCCTGCTCACTTATGACTGGATGGACGGCGCGGTATGCGGGAGGGATTTTGCGTCCGGACGGCATTGAAATAGAGGATGTGCGTTGGTTTAGAAGAGATGGATTGCCGGAACTGCCAAGTAACGGCTCGGCGGCTCGGCGGCTTATCAACGAGTGGCTTTCCGAACAGACGGGAAATTTTTAAAGCGGTTAAGCGGGTGTTTTTGAAAAATGAAAAAAAATGTAGAGAATAAGCCGATTAATTTTGAGGATACGCTGTATATCCTCCATTCCAGAATACAGATGTTGCAGGATATTCTTGCGCTTGATATACCGGCGGATTTATTTCTTGACAAGAGCATTGACGACATGGAATTCATAGATAAAATACTTGAAGTTTTAATAAAAGCGCTAAGCGAAGATACGTATATTATGGAAAGAGACGAGCAGCTTGACAACTTTTCAGAAACGGAATGGCGGTTTTCTCAGGTTTTGGTACGATTTCTGAGCGTTTCCTCCACGTTGTCCGCCGGACATCACCCCGTTCTAAGGGATACAATTTCCACTTTGCGGAGTCAAAGCGCCATCCGCCGTAAAATCGCGGATAATTCTAAATCAAAAAAGGAAGGAGTTGAAACGATACCCATAGTCAGTTCGGACGAAATGAGCGAACTGATCAAGGGATTATAGGGAAGACTGGCTCAAGCGAACTGTTATGCGAATCACCGGAGGAAGTTTACGCGGACGCCAGGTTGCGGCGCCGGGCGGCGTTATTAGACCAGCGATGGATCGTATGCGGGAGTCTGTTTTTGCGACGCTGGGAGACTTGACCGGCTGTTCTTTCCTTGACGTTTTTTCCGGTTCAGGCGTCATTGCGTTGGAGGCCGCTTCACGCGGCGCGTCTTTCATTGAGGCTGTGGAAAATGACCCGCTTAAACGGAAGACATTGTTGCGGAACGCCGCCCTCTCTCCGGTGCGAATACAGTGTAGATTCATGCCGGCGGAGTTGTATGTGCAACGGGCCAAGCGAAGTTTTGATGTTATTTTCTGCGATCCGCCCTTCCCTTATGAGTACAAATGGACTTTAGTCAAAGCAATAGCGAATTCCGCGCTTATGAAACGCGGCGCGCGATTGCTAATTCATCGCCCGAGAGAGGATTTTTTGTATTATGCCATAGACAATGTGATGTTAGAAAGAACTAAAGAATACGGTCGTTCAGTTGTTGATTTTTTTGTTCTTTCTTGTTAATATAGGAGGAATGAATCGTCTCAAAAGGCGGAATCCATCCTCGAATATAAAGAAAATTTGATTAAAAATCTGTCAAAATTGTCAGATTTTTATATTGAGGTTGTTAGGATCCATGGATTTTAGTAAAATATTCGATAAAAATGATAACAATCAATGGGCGTTTATAAAGACCGGTGACAAGGTTGCGCTCAATAGTATGCAAAAAGTAACACTGAACAGGAAGGGGAATGTACTTTATAATTCCGGCGACATTGAAGGGGCGAAAAGAATCTTTTTGACAACCGGTTATTCCGATGGCCTTATTAGAATAGGGGACTATTACAAGACACAAGGAAAGCTGCTGGATGCGCTTAAAATGTATTGGATTGCTCCCGATCATAACAAGGCGGAAATTATTGTTGTACAACTATCAGAAATGATAAAAAAACTAATTTATGAAGGGGATCAAAAATGAGAGATGATGTTTCTAATGGTATTTTAAGGAATACGGATCACAGTTCATTTGATATACAGTTTGACACGAACAAGGAAACTCAGGAACTTACTGAAATTTCGGATTTATCGAAAAAAGGGTATCAATTTTTAAAAGAAGATAAGATTCATGAAGCGGTTGAGTGTTTCAATAGAATTCTTGCCATTGATGAGTATAACAATTACGCGCTTGTAGGCATGGGCGACGCCATCCGCAAACGGGGGGCTTTTCGGGATGCCGTTGTCTTTTATCAACGCTGTCTTGTCCATCACCCGGGAAATAACTATGCGCTATTCGGGCTTGCGGATTGTTACAAGGCGTTAAACCAGTACCACAAGGCGATAGAAATTTGGGAACAGTACCTTCTTCACGATGGGAAAAACATCACCGTCCTGACGCGGGTCGCCGATGCCTACCGCAAAGTAAAGGATTTTAAACATTCAAAAGAGATCTATCTGAAGGTGCTTGATATGGAGGCAAACAACCCGTACGCCATTATCGGACTTGGGCATCTTCACTACGATTTCAAAGAATACCGCGAAGCGCTTTTCTATTGGGAAAAAATGCTCCAGCCTGGCGAGGCGCCGAATAAAGTGGATATTCGCGTACTTACCTCCATAGGAAACTGCCATCGGAAATTGAAAACGTTTGAAAGCGGCATTCCGTTCTTTGAGCAGGCTCTCGAACGAGATCCCTACAACTTCTACGCTTTGTTTGGATTGGCGGACTGTTACCGAGGTTTGAACCAATCCGCTTCTTCTCTTGAGTATTGGAATCGCATTCTCAAACAGGATCCCCGCAACAAGGTGATCCTGACCCGTACCGGCGATGCGTACCGCGCTCTTGGCGATTATGATCTGGCTGTTGAGTATTATGAGCGTGCGCTTAATATTGAATTCGATATTTATGCGGTGCTTGGACTTGCGCTCGTGGATAAAGCCAAGGGCAATTACGCAACGGCAAGCGAATCGTTGAAGCGTCTCATTCAACAAGATCCAAAAAATTACCGGCTTTACCTTGAATTGGCCGACAGTCTGCTTAATCTAGGCGATAAAGCTCAAGCCATTGAAGTTCTTGAGGATTTCCAACGCCAAGATATTAGAAACACCTCCATTATGGAGCGGTTGGATATGTTGAGGAGCTAACAGCTTCCGGGAAGTTGCCGCTGGAGACATCCTGTTGAAGGGCGGGTTGCATTGCCATTTCAGCGGGAGGGAGGGCTTCCAGCCCATCCGCTGTAGGCGGCAGATCGTCTAGTTGCGCGATTATATCGCATACACCGTCTTCCCGTTGCACATCTCCACTAGCTCGGGGGGGGGGGGGGGTAGCCTGCTTCATGTATAGCCACCGC
>JAITAW010000100.1 GCA_031283905.1 Treponema sp.
CAATTTAGCTAATACAAGCTAAAAATATTGTTAATGTATGTATCCCACGCCCACCGCCGTCCTTGGCGGCGGGTGATTTCGTCACGGGGAAAATATTTGAAATTATTTTTAAGCGTTTGTTGTTTAGAAACTGAAGTTTCTAAACAATTCTATTGTGGGTATTTGCTAAAAATAATAAATCTATCAATACTATTTATGAAATAATATGGTGCAAGATATTTGAGGAAAAAGCGGTAAATTAAGTATGGAACTTAATCTAGATTGAACCGGCGGGCGGAAAAAGGAGTGTCGGAAAGGGCGTATAAGGTATTGTCCGGGGAAGAGTGCTTGTATCGGGCGGGGTATGCGCGCTCGATTCAACAACGGTCAAAGTACATCCCGATGCGTATGGAGCGGAAAAAAGGCGGACAGGGGATAGGGAAGAGCCGGGGAGGACGGAACACGAAGATACGCGCGGTAACGGCGGAGGATAGAAGGTTAGTTGCCTTCGGGCCGTTGGAACACGGGAGCATACGGTTACTCCGTTGACGGATAGGGCGTATGAAAACGGGCGGACACGGGTTACCACGCGGGAGTCGGGGTATACTCCGGCGGTAGCGCCGAAACGGAACCAGGTTCATCCGTGGAAGTATGACAAGGAAGTCTATAAAAGGCGGAATGAGGCGGGGAGGTTTTTCCGGCGGCTCAAGGCTTTTCGAGGGATTCGCGCCCGCTATGACAAGGCCTGCCCGTATCTTTTCCGCTTTTATCTATCTCGCTTGTATTTGTATCGCTTTACATTGTGTGAACACGCTCTAGGTAAAAAAACGCGCATATGTCAGGTTTTGCAACCGGCTTGAAGCAAGGTAAAATAATTTGCGGGTCCCAGGGTGTAGAGGTTGCCGCCTTTGCTGTCGATTGCCACAAGCGCGGGGAAATCGCGGACCGTGAGACGTATGACCGCCTCTGGTCCCAGGTCGGGAAAGGCGGCGGTTTCCGCGCACGTTACGCGGGACGCGAGCAATGCGCCCGCGCCGCCGGGGGCCGCGAAGTACACGGCGCCCGCTTTTTTCATGGCGGTTATTACGGCTTCCGAGCGGTCTCCTTTCCCGATCATGCAGCGGAGTCCCAGTTCAAGCAGGCGGGGCGTATAAACGTCCATGCGGCCGCTCGTGGTAGGTCCCACGGAGCCGATGACCTGCCCGTCTTTTGCGGGCGCGGGTCCCGCATAGTAGACGCACGCGCCTTCAATGGGAAATGGGAGAGGTTCTCCCCGGTCCAGCAGATTCTCAAAGCGCTTATGCGCCGCGTCCCGCGCCGTATACAGAACGCCGGAAAGCGACGCCCAGTCTCCCGCGGTAAGCGAGGCCGCTTGTTCTCTTGACAGGGGCAACGTACACGCAATACGGGTCATGCCGTTTCTTCTTCTTGATAGAGCGCTTGTATGCGTTTGATGGACGGATATATATCAAAAAATATATCCGTCAGTTCAGGATCGAATTTTATTCCCCGCATTTTCTTTATTTCATTCAGAACTTCCGGTTCTCCCCACGGCTCTTTGTACACGCGGCGCGAACAGAGGGCGTCAAACACGTCGGCCAGCGCCACAATGCGTCCGGCAAGGGGAATTTCTTCGCCTTTCTTGCCCAGGGGGTTTCCATTTTCACCGGTTTTAATGGGCTTCCCGGCGACCGGATCGAACCAGCCCGGATAGCCCGTGCCATCCCAGTTTTCGTGGTGGGTCAACGCGACGTCGCGGGAAATCTCATCAAGCGGGGAGTGGAGGTTGCCGAACAGCGACGCGCCGTAGACCGTGTGCCGCTGCATAATACGGAACTCCTCGTCATTGAGCCGGCCCGGCTTTTTTAAGACGGCGTCTGGGATCGCCACTTTGCCCACATCGTGGAGCATTGCCGCTATTTTCAGAATGTCCTTGACTTTTTCCCGCTGTACAGCCGGTATCTTATGAAGATACGCCCACCGGTCGTAGATTTCAGCCGAATAGCTGGCGACGCGGTTTACGTGAACGCCGGTTTCTTTGGGATCTCGTAATTCAGACATTTTTATTGTACGCAAAACCATGATCCGCGTACTATGCGCCCTCTGCAATGCCGTGGCGGCGGCGGTTGCGAAATGTGATATCACCGCTTCATCCGATGTTGAAAAGGGACCGGTTTCACCGGCATCATTGCGGGAGTTGATGACCTGTATGACGCCGATAAGCTGATCATCGGAGTCTATAAGCGGAATTGTCAATGTCGATATGGTTTTGTAGTTCGATATGATGTCGTATTCAGGGTTAAACGAATACGGCGCGTCTTTTTCGATGTTGTACATATCTGGAATATTGACCAAACGATGAGTAAGGGCGCAGTAGCCGGAGATTGTTTTTTTATCAATAGGTATGGAAAAAAAAGAGTAAATGAGCGTCTCGCCTTCAGCCAGCTTTGCGGACAAGGTGTCATTCTGAGAGTATTTTATGGCGAGTTTTTCTATGGACTCTTCTTTCCCAACACCGATTTCCCGCACGTAAATTGACCCGGCATCAGCGCGTACGATTTTCCGGGCTTCGAGCAATATTCGCTCCAGCAGGATGTCAAAATCCTGAATCTTGTTGAGTACGCGTTCCAGTTGAAAAATGTGTTCATAATTGATAGTATGCGCTTCCATAACCGATCTCATATTCTTGATATTTCATATCTTGATGTTCGCCTTTGCGGAGCGATTCTAAATAACTTTTCTAAAAAAAACAAGAGCCTTTTGAAGAAGCCGCGTAAGCGGTGGAATTAGGCTTTTATAAGGCTTACTAAAAGAGTCATATATCTACTAGCCAAAACATATGGAAAAGGGTATAGTACCTACGGTGTCTGACACCTTTGGAGGATACATGAAAGTTTATATTGATTACAATGCGACTACTCCGCTTAACGAAGCGGTGAAAACCGCGATGATAGATGATTTTGCCATATACGGCAATGCTTCCAGTATGCATGCCTCGGGGCGTTTGGCGCACGCCCGTCTTGAGGATGCCCGTTCCAATGTAGCCGCGCTAGTTGGCGCGGAATCGCGTGAGATCATCTTTACATCAGGCGGCTCCGAGTCAAACAATACGGTTTTCCAGACCATGCTGCGCCTTGTGAAGCGCGGCGCGGCGGAAGGGAAGCCTTTGATCAGGAACGAGATCATCACGACGGCTATTGAACACCCCTGCGTACTCAACTCCGCTCGCTTTTTGCAAGAGACGGATTTTACGGTAACGTTTCTGCCTGTAGACAAGTACGGCAAGATAAAAATAGACGCTCTGAAGGCGGCGCTGAATGACAAAACCCTGCTTGTTTCCGTGATGGCCGCAAATAACGAGATCGGAACCATTCAGGACATAAAGGAAATTACGGCTTTGGCAAAGTCCGCCGGCGCTTTTGTACACACGGATGCGGTGCAGGCTGTTGGGAAGATACCGGTGGATGTGAAGGATTGGGGCGTTGACTACCTCACAATGTCGGCGCACAAGATTTATGGACCTAAAGGCGTAGGGGCGCTCTACATACGGGGGCGCGGCGACATGCAAGCGCTCCCGCTTTTCCCCTTGATTCACGGCGGACACCAAGAGGACGGGCTTCGCGCGGGTACGTACAACAACCTAGGCATCTTCGGCTTTGGAAAAGCCGCTGAAATCGCAAAACAACAGGTCGCGGAGTACGGGAAAACCATGTCTCCATTGCGGGATCATCTCCGCGAAGGGCTTGTCAAACGGATACCGAATCTTACGGTAAATGGACACCCCACGGACGTGATCCCGAATACGCTTAACGTATCCTTTCCCGGCGCGGAAGGCGAGTCGATTCTCCTCGGCTTGGATCTAGTGGGCATTGAGGCATCCACCGGTTCAGCCTGCGCGTCCGGCAGCCTTGATCCTTCCCATGTGATCATGGCGATAGGCGCTGAACCGGAACTGGCGCACGGGTCAATTCGCTTTAGTCTTGGCTGGGGCATTACGCAGGATGCGGTTGATTACATTATAAACACCGTTCCGCCCATCATCGAGCGGCTGAGATCCATGTCGACTCTGACATAACAAAAAGTCGAAAAAACGCTCCCTACCCCTTGATCTAATTGGATTGTTTTTGCTATACTAGTATCGACTTGGGGATATAGCTCAGTTGGTAGAGCGATAGGTTCGCAATCTATAGGTCAGGGGTTCGAATCCCCTTATCTCCAATGTGATATGTTTTATTAGAGAGGTATTTTTCAAAATGTGCTCTGTGGTGCGACAAATTGTGAATTTGAAAAATTTATCTTTTGACCGCTTTTCCCCAAGTCTATAGCCAGCCTTTCTTATCTTTAACCCCATATGGACACCCTTTATTCGGCGGTCTCTATGGTAATTTGGGTACCATTTTCGTGAAATCTTGCGCGCACTTGACTAATTTAAGGCATTGAATTAGTATACAATACAATCTTTTAAGGGGGTATATTATGAAAATAGGAACAAAATTAGTCTCCGTCATTGCCGGGCTTAATCTTATTGGCATCGGCGTGTTGGTCGGTATAACAGCTAATCTTTCACAAAGGCAGATTAGCTCGCTTGTTAATCGGGATGCTATCGATATGGCGGAAAAATATAGCGGGGATATGCTCGTGTGGATCGAACCGTTACTAGGCGGGCTTCGTAATGTAGCCAAAGCTATGGAACAATATGAAGTGATAGACGTTTACCAGCGCAGGACGTATTTCGATAGTATTTTGAAAGACATTCCCGCATCCAATAAGGACGTCCTTGCCGCATGGTGCGCGTGGGAACCAAACGCGCTTGACGGGCTTGACGCGGAATACGTCAATAGTTCGGGATCGGACCATACCGGGCGCTACATTCCTTATTGGGTATCGTCCCACAGCGGTCAGGCTACGATCAGCCCCCTCGTAGGCTACGATCAAAGCGGCGGCGACTATTATCAGATACCTTTTAGAAGCGGGAGAGAAACGATCCTTGAGCCGTATATTTATAAGGTAAATGGAGTCGATATGTTCATAACCAGCTTGGCGGTTCCCATAAAAAAGAACGGGCAGGTGATAGGCGTTGTAGGATACGACATCGCATTGACGAAAGTACAAGAAGCCGTTTCAAAAATAAAGCCGTTCGAGACCGGAGTGGCGATGCTGTACAGCAATGGCGGTATTGTCTCGGCTCACTTTGACGAGTCCCGTCTCGGTAAACAGATGCAAAATACGGAACAGGATATAGCCGGTTCCCATTTACCCGCGCTCATAAGCGCGGTAAAGGCGGGACAGTCTTTTAATTATACGACCTATTATGCGCCTACGAAAGAAAACATCTATGTGTTTGCTATTCCCTTCACCGTAGGAAATACCGCCACGCCATGGGCTTTGGCTTTAAGCATTTCAAAAGAAGCCATTATGGGTCCTGTATACGCCTTGATCACGCCTATCGTGATAATCGGCGTACTCATGATTATCGCCATGTCAATCGGAGCCATCTTTATCAGCCGCATGATAAGTAATCCCATTACAAAGATTATGACTATTCTGAAGAGCGTTGCCGATGGAGATATGACGCAAACGGTCGATGTCAGATCCAAAGATGAAATCGGCCAGCTTTCCTCGTATCTGAATCAGACAGTAAAAAACGTTGGGGTCTCGATCTGCGGTATCAAGGAGCAAACCGATCACCTGTTTGAGACAGGCAACAAATTAGCCGCAAATATGAATGAGACTGCAGCGGCTATTAATGAAGTAACCGCAAATATTCAGAGCATCAAGAGGCAGGCGATCAACCAAGCCGCCAGCGTAACGGAAAGCAATGCCACCATGGAGCAGGTCGTTGTCAACATAGACAAGCTCAATTCACATGTAGAGACTCAGAGGAACGCGGTTTCCCAGTCGTCTTCGGCTATTGAAGAAATGCTTGCCAATGTTCAGAGCGTTACGCAGACCTTGGTAAAGAACGAGGCGAATGTCAACGAACTAGCCGAGGCATCTGAAGGCGGACGAGGAGGACTACAGGAGGTCGCCCAAAACATCCATGAGATTGCCCGTGAATCGGAAGGCTTGCTGGAAATAAACGCGGTCATGGAGAATATAGCGAGTCAGACGAACCTGCTTTCGATGAACGCCGCGATTGAAGCCGCCCATGCGGGAGAAGCGGGAAAAGGTTTTGCCGTAGTCGCCGATGAAATTCGCAAACTTGCCGAAAATTCAGGAGAACAGTCCAAAACCATATCTCAAGTATTAAAGAGGATTAAAGACTCCATTGATAAGATAAGCAAATCAACCGAAGCGGTGTTGCTGAAATTCGAAGCCATAAGCGACAAGGTGACTACGGTGGCGGATCAGGAGTCGAAGGTGAGGAACGCGATGGAAGAACAGGGAGTGGGGAGCAAGAATATACTGGAAGCGATTGCGCTGGTGAATGATGCAACTCAGGTAGTGAAAGGCGCTTCAGATGAGATGCGGGAAGGCAGCAAGCAGGTGATTGCGGAAAGTCAAAACCTTGAGAGGGTAACGGAAGAGATAACCGGCAGCGTAAACGAGATGGCGGCCGGCGCCGAGCAGATAGACCACTCCGTAGAGCAAGTGAATGAAATAAGCAAGGACAACAAAAATCAAATTGACGCTCTTCTAAAAGAAGTTTCTAAGTTTAAGGTTGAGTAAACCTGCCGGAATTGCGCAGG
>JAITAW010000176.1 GCA_031283905.1 Treponema sp.
CAAACCGAACCAGCAACGCTAATTCATTACAGAATAAGGATTTACAACGAACAGGCGAAATAGAAACTACGGAAAATGCGCAACTTTCCGATTTTCATATACAGCCGGAACGTTATGCGAAATACGGGCGAGAAATATTCGTAAAAAATTTTTCAAAAATACTTGACAAATGAATATCATATATTCCATATTAAAAACATGGAATATGAAATCGAATTGTATGGCCGAATTTTTTGAAGTGCGAAAATAGCAGGGCATAGAAACGGCATCGTAAACACGGTAGAATAAAGTTGCAAAACCAAACTATCGGAGGTATCGGACCTTCGGTCCGCCGATGCCGTATACGCACTATAATACAGACGAACGGAACGCGCTACAGGCAATGGAGGGCATGGCCTTGCCCACATGCTATATGTCCGTGATACTTGGCAAGCGTCCAAGCGGCGTCTACCGCGAGTTGAACCGAAACAGAACCGGCGGTGTTTATACCGGTAACGAGGCTCGACAGGCGAGTGAGCGAAGGCGCCCGGACAACAAGTCAAGCCCCAAGCCGGACGACCATGCGCTCGCGCAGGAAATCCCGGGATTGTTTAAACAAGACCTGTCCGCAGACCAGATTTCAGGCCGGCTTGAGGTGCTATACCCTGAACAGCCGGAAAAACAGGCCTCGCCATCGGCCATCTACACCTTTTTATACGGGGAAAGGGCGAAAGACCCCGCTCTACAAGAGCATTTCCGGCAAAAACAGGCAAAACCACGCAAGCGGAAGGGGGTGAAAGACCGTCATGGGCAAATAGGTGGCCGTGTTTCCATCAATGAATGCCCGAACATCATCGAAGAGAAGTCCCGTGTGGGGGATTGGGAGGGGGACACCATAGAAAGCGCCGGTAAAAACGCCTATATCGCCACGTTTGTTGACCGAAAGACCAAGTTTCTTTCGACAAAGCTCATGCCGGACAAGACTGCGGCGCCCCTGAACAAGGCTGCGGTCCGCGCCTTCAAGCCTATACCCGTGCCCATGCGGAACATCCTGACGCCGGACAATGGCAAGGAATTCGCGGCGCATAGGAGCCTGTCGCACGCTCTGGGGGTTGGACATTTATTTCGCCCGTCCCTATCACTCATGGGAACGGGGACTGAACGAACATACCAACGGGTTGATACGGCAGTACCTGCCTAAAAAAATACCCTTTGACACCCTTACCAAAAAACAATACGAAGTTTTTTCGCCATTAAAATTCGCGCTTCAAAAAAAATTCCGCGTTATTACAGGCCTCGCGCCATTCCTTTTTCGCGTCGGCTCCTCCAATGCCCAAGATGTATTTCCCGCGCGCCCTTAAACGATGAGCCAGAAAAAGATAATCTGAGTCGGCGGACGCGATACAGAATGCGTTTATAGCGGGATTTAAGAATATCATTTCAACCGCATCCATGATAATACGATTGTCCGTGGCGTTGGATTGGAAGCGAAACGCCTGGAATTCTATAGCCGGATTTCTTAACAGTTTCTCTTTCCAGGATTTCATGTTCGGCTCCGTCCAATCGGCGTATACCCTTGTCTCATATATTTCACCGCAACTCTGTACCTCCGATAGTACATTCTCATAATGATTACAGGAGATATTATCCCCATCAATAAAAATAGCGAACTGTTTTACCATATATTCTCCATATTCTCCTTAATACCGCGTTTTGTAGAGTGTTTCGTCAAGCGACGGCTTTTGTAAACACTGCTCCAAGGATTCTTCAAGCAGATTTCCAACAGCCTATCCGCTCTCTTGTATTATCAACCATTATCAACAAAACTGCCGGAGGGATCTACTATATAACACGGTTTTACGCCGTTATATGTGATATAAACCGGTATCAATGCCGTTATCTTGCGCTAAACTCCGGTTTCTGATATACTGTTTCCCTTATGAAACGTAGACTTATTACATCGGCTCTCCCTTATGTGAACAACGTCCCCCATTTAGGTAACTTGATACAAGTACTGTCCGCAGACGCCTTCGCCCGCTTCTGCAGGCTCCGCAGCTATGATACGCTCTACATCTGCGGCACGGACGAGTATGGTACCGCTACGGAAACCCGCGCGGCCGAAGAGGGCGTCGAGCCGCGTGAGCTATGCGACCGGTATCATGCCGTTCACGCGGCGATCTACCAATGGTTTAACATCGCGTTTGATATATTCGGACGCACGTCCACGCCTATTCAAACTGAAATTGTGCAGGATATTTTCAAGAAACTAGACGCTAACGGCTATATTGTGGAGCGTTCTATCGAACAGCTTCACTGCGAAAAATGCGGGCGCTTTTTGGCCGACCGCTATGTACGCGGCGTATGTCCGCACTGCGGTTATGAGGGAGCGCGTGGCGATCAGTGCGAGGCGTGCGGAAAACTCCTTGATCCTACGGAGCTTAAGGAGCCGCGCTGTTCAACCTGCGGTACAACGCCTGTCGCGCGGAAAACGAACCATTTGTACATAGACCTGCCGAAAATAAAAGATTTGCTCGAAACGTGGATACACGGCGCGTCAGAGAAGGGATTTTGGGCGAATAACGCCGTAGCCATGACCCACGCATGGATACGGGACGGGCTTAAAGAACGCGCCATTACCCGTGATTTGAAATGGGGAATTCCGGTGCCGAAAGCCGGATACGAAAACAAGGTCTTCTATGTGTGGTTTGACGCACCCATCGGCTATATTTCCATTACCGGCAATCTTGCGAAGGAGAGAGGCCTGGATTGGAGGGCGTTTGTCGATGATTGGTGGAAAAATCCCGATAGTGTGGAACTTTTTCAGTTTATCGGCAAGGACAATATACCGTTTCATACGGTTGTCTTCCCGTCAAGCCTTCTCGGATCGGGCGGCGACTGGACCATGCTCCACCACATGAGCAGTACCGAGTACCTCAACTACGAGACCGGTAAATTCTCCAAGTCCGAAGGGCGGGGCGTTTTCGGCACCGATGTTATGGAAACCGGCGTTCCCGCAGACGTATGGCGTTTCTACATATTCTACAATCGACCCGAAAGATCGGATTCCGTTTTTACGTGGAGAGATTTTCAGGAGAAGGTGAACGGCGAGCTTATCGGTAATCTGGGTAACTTTGTAAACCGCACCCTCGCGTTCGTAACCCGTTACTATGACGGCGCGATACCGGAGGGCGTTGAAAACACGGAATTCTGGAACACGGTAAGAAACTATGAAACCGCTATTGTTGAGAAACTGGAACGCGCCGATCTCCGCGATGCCTTCCACACCATCTTTGAACTTTCCGCGTATGCGAACAAGGTGTTTCAGGAAGGAGAGCCGTGGAAAAAGCGCGTAACGGATCCGGCCGCCGCGGCGAACCTCATCAGGGACCTCTGCTTTGTGGCGCGTGATCTTGCCGTGCTTATTGAGCCGTATATGCCTCATACGGCGGAAAAACTGGCGTCTTTTTTCGGTTTGACTATTTTGACTATGCAGAGAGCCGAATCTTCCGGGAAAACCGTGCAGACTTCGCTTTCATGGGAAAATGTCGGCAAGCTCTCAGGCATACACCGCGTGGCAACGCCCGAAGTGCTGTTCTCCAAGCTGGAAGACGATGTAGTCAAGTGTTTGAGCCAAACATATGCGGGAACCCAGAAAGAACGGCAGAATAATGAACAGCGTGAAAAACCGACGAAAGAAGATGCGAAAGCGGTGAAAGAAAACGTTGAACACGCCTTTACCGAATTAGACCTCCGTGTCGCTGAAATCGTCAACATTGAACGACACCCCAAAGCGGATAAACTCTATATTGAAACCCTTGATATTGCAGGTGAGGAGCGGATCATCGTTTCGGGTTTGGCGCCTTTTTATAAAGAAGAAGAACTCCTCAATAAGCGCATCATCATCGTCTATAACCTGAAACCGGCGAAGCTGAGGGGGGTTGAAAGCCGGGGCATGTTGCTTGCCGCGTCTGTGAAGGACGAGGAAGGCAGGGAAATTGTCGAGGTTCTGGACGCGGGAAATACGCCTGCGGGCACGAGGATCGCGCTTGAAGGAGCGGAGCCGCCTGTCGCGCCTGCTGAAATCACTATTGATGATTTCATGGCAACGCCTATTATTGTACAAGACGGGGTGGTTATGGCTGAGGGGAAAAAGCTCTGCGCCGCCGGAACCCCGATTGCTACAAAGGTCGTCATTAATGGCGCAGTACGTTAGCCGTATTGTAAGCATTGTACCGGTGGAATTGTCCTTCTGCAATACCGCCAAATCTTTCTTGCAATCCGGTTTTTGGGGCAGTTTCAAGGCGCGTTTCGGGTGGAATGCACGGGGATTTCTGGTGGATTGGGGTGAATTGGGGCAGACACCCCTCATGGTCATACGCCGGCGGCTTATTCCGAGCTGTTCCTTTGCGTATATCCCGTGGGGACCTGAGTTTCCGGAAAATTTCCCCGCCGATGATGGTGAACGGAACCACGCGCTTGTTGATATTGCGGTTACCCTTCGTCATCTGCTTCCCGAAGACACCGCCTTTGTCCGCTTCGATATACCCTGGTTTTCCACAAATGCGCTTCCTGCCATATATAAACCGTTGCGCCGTGCGGGCGCCGATGTTCAGCCGCCCGATACGGTGTTCATCGACTTGACCGCTGACGAAGACGCCATCCTTGCCGGTATGAAGAGCAAAGCGCGGTACAACATTAGACTTGCCACAAAGAAAGGGGTCGTTGTCAAGAGGGTTGATGAAGAGGGGCTTCCCGCTTTTTATTCGCTGCTTAAAACCACGGCGAAAAGAGACGGTATAGCGATTCACGGTGTTAAATATTACGAAACCCTCTTTTCACATTGCAAAAATTATCTTGGCGCGTCCAGTTGTTCTGACAATCGTCCGGGAAGTTTGGAATTAGGACTGTACCTTGCGGAACACGAAGGCGATCTCCTTGCCGGTATTGTGGCGCTTTTTCGAGGCAAAGACGCGGTGTACCTGTACGGCGCTTCGGCAGATTGCAAGCGCAACCTCATGGCGCCCTACCTGCTCCAGTGGACGGCCATGTCCTACGCAAAATCTAAGGGGTGCGCCGTCTACGATCTGTTCGGCATACCGCCAAATGAAGACCCAAAGCACCCCATGTCAGGACTTTACCGCTTCAAAACCGGCTTTGGCGGCGCGGTTGTCCACCGGCCGGGAAGCTGGGATTACGCATACAAGCCTTTTCTCAGAACGCTCTTTGCCGCAGTGGAAACGGCGCGTCGAGCAGCGCGGTCTTTAAGAGCATTGAGAAAATTGAGAAGAAAATGACGGAGGCGTAAACCTCGACGGACTGTTCGGCGGCGTACCACCTGTATGCCGTTTCGACTTGAGGCATGGGATAGGCAACATTTTCGATGAGACATCGTTACCGCTTGAAATATTCCCCGGCTACTGGTAGAATTACCCTATGCTAGACTATCATTTCATTGTAGAAAATCTCCAGGCGGTTAAAAAAAATATTGCCGTTCGGTTTATGAAAGCGGACGCGGACGCGGTTGCGTCTCTTTACCGCAAACGGACGGAACTGACCACCATGCTCCAGCAGTTGCAGCAGCGGCGGAACACAAACGCGGCCGCTATGAAGAGCAAACTGGAGGGCGAGCAACGTTTGGCTCTTATCGAAGAAGGTAAGAAATTCAAAGAAGACATCGCTATGATCGAAGCGGAACTGGCAAAAGTAGAAGCGGATTTGAGCGCCGAAGCCCGCCGCATCCCCAACATGGCGCATCCCGATGCCCCAATCGGCAAGGAAGACAAGGACAACCTGGAAGTCATGCGCACTGGGGAACCGGCGAAATTCAACTTCACTCCCAAAGATCATGTGCGGCTTGGGCAGGAGTTGGACATCATCGATTTTGAGTCCGCAGCCAAAGTTTCCGGCGTCAAATTTTATTACCTTAAAAATGAAGGCGTGTTTCTGGAACTAGGGCTTGTACGTTACGCCCTAGATATTCTGCAAAAAAAAGGCTTCATCCCATTCATTACGCCAGATATCGCCAAAGAAGAAATACTTGAAGGCATAGGCTTTAATCCACGAGGCGTTGAATCCAATGTATACGCCCTTGAAGGAGAAGGCGCCTGCCTTGTGGGAACCGCCGAAATCACGCTGGGCGGCTACTATTCCAACACGATCATCGCAAAGGATAAACTGCCGCTTAAAATGGCGGGGCTTTCCCACTGTTTCAGGCGGGAAGCCGGAGCCGCCGGGCAGTTCTCCAAAGGGTTGTATCGCGTTCACCAATTCACCAAGCTGGAAATGTTCATATACTGTCTGCCGGAAGAATCGGACGGGATCCACGGATATCTTCGCTCCGTTGAAGAAGAGATTTTCTCCGGTCTTGAAATACCCTTCCGGGTTGTCGACACCTGTACCGGCGATCTCGGCGCGCCTGCGTACCGCAAGTGGGATCTTGAAGCGTGGATGCCCGGGCGGGGCGATGGCGAATGGGGGGAAGTAACCTCAACTTCAAACTGTACCGACTACCAGGCGCGGCGACTCAATGTCAAATACAAAGACAATGATGGTAAGAATAAGTTCGTCCACATGCTCAACGGCACGGCTATAGCCGTCTCACGAGCGATTATCGCGATTTTGGAAAATTTTCAACAGGAAGACGGTTCGGTGCGGCTTCCAAAAGCGCTTGTTCCATACTGTGGGTTTGATATAATAAAGAGAAAATAGCGGGGAAACCGACGTAAGAAAAGAATCTTCCCGCCCTTCAGGAGAGGCGGTACGCCCGCGCGCTCCAAAAGGGTGCAATTCCGGTTTTTTCCGTTCCGCGCGTCAAAAAAGAAAAAAGGAGAAAATGTGAAAACAAAATTTTTGGTGATGTTCACCGTAAGCGTGTGCCTGTGTACCTGTAAATCGCTCTCTACGGGAGAGGTTATGAAAGATCCCGTTATTTCACTCGGCTCGGTTGAATTAACGGGAATTGCTTTTACGGGCGCGGACGGGCTGTGCAAGATCAAGGTGGAAAATCCAAATTCTGCCGCAATACAGTTTCTGTATATTGAGTGGGAACTGTTTATAGCGGACGCCGTATTGACGACCGGCACCGTTGAGAGCGGAACAAAGATCAAGGCAAAAAATATCGTTATAGTAGACGTGCCGTTCCATGTAGATTACGCGGACCTGTACAACACAATAACTTCGGTGAAGGACACTTCCAAAAGCGGAGCGAAAGAAACCGGCTTCAAAATCGTGTTAACGGCAGCGTTCGACCTGCCCGTTCTTGGAGAAAAAAAACTGCCATTTGAAGTGCAGGGGAAGCTACCGCTTTTACAGGCGCCGAAGTTTTCCGGTATGGAGCTCTCCATCGGCACTATCGATTTTACCGGCGTTACCCTGAAGTGTCGTTTTGATGTGGAAAATCCCAATGCGTTTGAGCTTCCATTCCCGAACATAGACTGGGATTATTCGGTTAATAACAATTCCTTTATCAAAAGCAGCGTCGAGCGCTCCGCCCCGCTTGCCGCGCATTCGGTTTCTCCAGTTGTGATACAAGTGGACGTGAATTACGCGGCTCTTTATGGGACGTTTCAAACGCTGGCCGCCACAGACGAAGCGGACGGCGTTTTAGCGCTTGCTTCCGGTTTAACCGCGATTCCGGCTTTTACCGGCGAGACGTTGTCTCATAATTTGGCAGATACGCTCCCACTGCTCAAACCTCCATCGATCCGGTTTACGGGAATTATGGTGAGAAACATCAACCTTTTTGAAGGGCTTCGGGAGGGAAACTCAAAAGTTGATTTCACTTTCGGTTTCGAGGTTGAAAACAAAAACGATTTCGTCATAAATCTTGACTCTCTGGCATATACGCTTACCGTAAATGGTAGCGAATGGACGGCCGGTACCGCGCCGAATAGGACTGCGGTCAAGGCTAATCAGAAGGTTGAGATACCGGTCAATGCAACGATCAATACGCTCACGCTGGTACGCGAGATAGGGGCGCAGGTGGCAAGTCGCAAACCGCAGGAGAACCCTTACGTCTGCGAAGGCAGCGTTACTATTACGGGCATCCTCCCCGGTTTGGAGCCGCTTGTATTGCCGTTTAATTTAACCGGAGTTACGCGCTTTTAGAGTATCCGGGCTGGCGGCGCGGAGCGTTAAATTCCGCCGCGAATATAGCAATATAACTATAATGGAAACTGGGTTGCAACGTGGCGTTGCAACTTTGATTTTTATATTCCCGCTGACTAGGGCGTGTTCGCACAACGTAAAGAAATGCAAATACAGAGAGAGAGAAAAACGGTAAACATCTGGAAGCCTGCGGGTAAGAGCGGGGAATATCAGCATGAGCGATAAAGCCCTCTGTCCGAAGCGGAGTGGCGGGTTTTACGGAGGCACAAGCGGCGGATGAAAATTCAGGCCGTCCCGCCAAGGACGGTTGTTGCGGGTGAAGGCGGCGGCTACGGCTACGGAATTGGGACTAAAGACAACACTTACGACCAAAGCCGCCTACCCGCAGCGCACCAGCTCGACTAAAGGCTCACCGTATTTATTTACCGCAGGGAAATTTTCTGTGCGCCACGCCGTGCCGCATTTAATCATCAACACGGCTTAACATCGTGATTTTTGGGGCGGAGTGGCGGTTATGGGAGAAAAGGCAACGGTAAGCGAAGTTGGGGAAAGTAAGAATCAGCGGGAAGTATTATCATTTACGAAGCCGTGGGGCTGATTGCGCTGTTTGTGATGGGAAGCCGAAAGGCCGGGTTGGCGAAGTACGCCCCGTTGCGGCGGTACAACGGCGGGGAGGCAGGAAGCCGACCGGGAAGAAAAAACGCAAACATGGACGTTTGAGTTTTTTTCTACTTCTCGGCCCCCGGCAACGGGCCGGGGGTTGTCCCTCCCCCTTTGAGCCGTTGAAGGACGGGTTTGCGACCGGAGGGAGTGGAGCGTAGCGGAATGACCGGAGAGAGCAAACCCCTCCTATTTGTCGT
>JAITAW010000050.1 GCA_031283905.1 Treponema sp.
GTAACGCTGTCGTCTCCCTGAAGCCCATCGCCCTTTGTCCGCGCGGTAAAAACGCCCCCGGAAATGTTTACGCTCTTGGCATTAACACCGTCTTTTGCGGCTTCTTTTACCTGGATTGTCCCGCCGGTCTGGGTGAACGCGCCTTTGGCGGCGATGGCGTGGGCTGTTTTTCCGCGTACTTCGAGACTCCCGCCTCCGCTGACGGCAAAATCGCCTTTGCTGTAAAACGCCGATTTCTGGCTGCCTCCCGCCCCGTCAATCAGCCGGTTTGCCGTCCCCTCGACAAGGGTAAGGTTCATTGTTCCTGTGCCATCGTTGGTAATTGCCGCGCCTGCGGCGTTGGTAAGGCCCGCGCCGTTGAGATACAGGTTGAAATCATAATCGCCTGAAAACGTGAGCGAGCCCTCCGCGCTTATGCCTTGCGCCACGATATTCGCGCCTGCCGCGGTAAGCGTTACCGTTACATGATTGGCGCCCGCGTTTACCCTTGCGTGTGCGCCTCCTGTTACGGCGGGCGCAGCGGCATCGCTGAAGACAATAACAACCGGACCGGTCAGCCCTAAAGCATTCACGCCTTTGGAAGCGGGAACAAGCGCTATGTCCGCCGTATCGCCCGGGTCCGCGGCTACCGCGGGCGGAACGCCGGTATCCGTGTTGTCGTCCTCATGTACCTGTACCTGGTTGTCGGTGGCTTCGCACGCCGTAAACGTCATGCCGAAAGCCAATATGCTCGCCAAGATTCCCGTAAGAAACAATCTCTTTTTCATATAATTAATACCTCCTGAGTTATACCAAGAGTAACATTTTTTTAATCAAATAGTTACCTATTTTCTAAAAAATTTCACCTATCGTTCCGGCTGTATATGACGGCTTGGCGGCCCGGATAAGGAAATGCGTAGCATTCCCAAGGCCGACAAACTGTGGTGGAGGTTTGCCGTGGAAATGGAGCGAAGCGCAATGACCTAGCCGTTGCGGAGGCCGAGGGCCTTTAGGCCCGAAGCGTAAACAGACCCCTTATGCGCAGTTGGGGCGTTAATATATTTGTCTATAATTATAGTCAAATACTTCTTTTACTTTATTTGCACCTATAGTATCAAAAAATTCTTTTACTTTCCCCCAATAACACAAGTAAGTATTTTCCCATGGCATAAGATTAAGTTCTTTTATTTTACATCTAAAGCCGTTAGTATCCATTTCATCAGGAGCAGTTGGTGTGATTGCAACATAATAATAATCGTTTGCATCTTTTATTTTATTAAATGCGTCTGTGACTATTTTATTGTTACCGAGAACTCTTGAGTTGCCATTATTTTTTTTAAATATAGAATTAACAGACATGTCCTTATCACTATTATCGCTCGTTTTTATTAGTAAATATTTATAATACAACTGAACAAATAGATTAGAAGAAATGCCTTTTATTTTCTTTGATGTTGTCAAAGCATTGGAAATCTTATTAAACTCCGATAATATTTTAAAACTCCCTTGATATGTCTTTATTTTACACTCAATAAATAAAACTATCTTTTCATCATTCGTATTATTCTTGATAATGATAATTAAATCACTGTCTCCAAAATCAGAGAAAGATTGCTCAATTATAAATGTATAATTATATTCAAATTTTGGTAGCGAAATTCCTAACGTTGTTACAAAATCATAAACATACAGGGAATTTGCATCAAGAAAATATGCTATACTATTCACTATTCCCCTTTCTGAATAACCGTGTATCATTTTATACCCCTTAAAACTTAAAATAGAATGCCCCTCCGGACAATTGTAAATATTATACAGCATTTCTATTTTTTGTCAAGTCATTTTTGCAAAATTTCAACAATTTCGTGCATGGATTTCGCCTAACTCGCTCTACCCGCCCGTCCCCTTTTGTCGAGTTGGCCTACACCCTGAGTCTGGCACCCACCCGGGGGGCCTCGGAAGCCTTTGACATGGCCGCCTTCGCCATCGAATGGAACGACGCCCACAATTTTTTGGGCGTGAATACAAGGCACGGCAGCTTCTTACGCTCTGAGCATACCCGCCGGGCTTGCGGGGATACAGGGCGCGGCGTTTAAGGCAGCACGGTTAGCGTGTAGTCAATCGCGTCGGTCAGGGCGAACCGGCTTGCGTCGATGATGTCTGAGGAAACGCCGAGTGTTGTCCAGGTGCGCCGGCCGTCGGTGCTTTCGATCAACACGCGGACGCGGGCGGCGGTTGCGTCTTTACCATTGATAACGCGGACTTTGTAATCGGAGAGGCGCACCGAGGCGAGCGCCGGATAAAACGACGAGAGGGCGCGGCGAAGCGCCAAGTCAAGCGCGTTGACCGGCCCGTCGCCCTCCGCTCCGGCGATTTCGTATTGTCCGTTGACCAGCACCTTGACCCATGCGTAGGAACATTCGATGGCGGCGGCAGGGGGGTGCTCGCTTGTTACGCGGTAAGCGGCAATCGTGAAGGTGGATACGGCACGGCCCATTTCGCGGAGGGCAAGGAGTTCAAAGCTTGCATCCGCCCCTTCAAATTGGGAACCGTCCGCCTCCAGTTCCTTGAGCCGTTTTGAAACGGCCTCCACGAGCGGCGATGTTTTGGTGATGGTCTTGTCAAGTTTACGCAGCCGTTCCGCGATTGCCGCCCTGCCTCCGATTTCGCTCACGAGGAATTCCCGCCCGTTTCCCACGAGCAGGGGATCGATGTGTTCAAAAGACGCGCGCGCCTTGAGAATGCCGTCGGCGTGCATACCGGCCTTGTGTGAAAAGGCCGCCGAACCGACATAGGGCGTATTTTCCGGCAGGGCGGTGTTGGCGATTTCGGCCACGGTGCGGGAAATTTCGCGTATCTTTTGCAGGCGTCCTTCCGGGAGGCAGCGGTAACCGAGCTTGAGTTCGAGGCTTGGGATGAGGGCGGCGAGGGCGGTGTTGCCGCAACGCTCGCCCAGTCCGGTGAGTGTTCCCTGGACATGGGTGCAGCCGGCGGCCACCGCCGCAAGCGAGCAGGCGATGGCCAATCCCGCGTCGTTATGCGCGTGGATGCCGATCTTTGCATCGGGACAGAGCGCTTCGAGCGCGGTTACTCCCCAGCTTATATCTTCGGGGAAGGTGCCGCCGTTGGTGTCGCACAGCGCCGCCGTGGACGCGCCGGCATCGAGCGCCGCCTTCACGGAGGCCAGGGCGTATTCGGCGTTTTCCCGACGTCCGTCAAAGAAATGCTCCGCATCGTAAATCACGTTTCTGCCCTTATCTCGCAAGTAGCGCACGGTTTCCGTTATCATGGCAAGATTTTCTTCGGGAGACACGCCGAGGATTTCTTTCACATGAAAGATCGAACTTTTGCCGAATATCACGACCGTTTCGGTTTCGGCGGAAAGCAGCTTTTGCAGCGCGTCGTCATCACGGGGCTTTAAGCCTTTCTTGACGGTCGCGCCGAATGCGCAGACTGCCGCCGTTTCCACGGGCAGTTTCTTCACCTCGCGGAAAAAATCCGCATCCTTGGGGTTGCTGCCGGGGTTTCCGGCTTCGATCCAGCGGACGCCCAGCTCGTCAAGCGCGCGGACGACCGCCAGTTTGTCCTGTAGCGAAAAACTTATCCCCCGTCCTTGAGCGCCGTCCCGCAGCGTCGTATCAAAAATGTCGATGGTTTGCATATCTCTATGATGAACCTTAATACTTTTTTTTTCAATGCCGATAATGGAACATGGAGATTTCGATTGACGGCTGCGTGCTGGATGTAACGCTTGAGCATGAGCGGACGGTCGGCGAACTTTTTCTTTCGCTTGAAACATGGCTTTCGGGGACCGGTTTCCGTCCGGCGGCCTTTGAGCTTAACGGGAGAAAGATTTCCGCCGGGGATGTCGCGGATGCTTTTGCCACCGGTTTG
>JAITAW010000071.1 GCA_031283905.1 Treponema sp.
AGATCGGGTTTCTCTTTCTTGACAAATTCAATAGCCTCTCTGCCGGAAGTCGCGGAAAACAACATATATTCCGGTGAAAGTATGGCGTTCAAGGCAATGTGGTTCACCATCTCGTCATCAATAATCAGGATGCGCCGCTTCGTTTCCGGTTTTATCGACGTAAGCGTCTTGTAGAGGTCAATGCACTTCACGGCGGCTTCATCATAATTCATCGCATTGGCAAGCGAGAGAATTTCGGAGAGAGCGGCATCGGTTTCCACATTGTAGGTAACGCGCTCAAGTCTTTTTGTTATTTCAGTGATCTGTTTTGCCTTATAAGCGGCGCATGCCTCGCTCAGCGCCTTGAGATCGTTGATCACCATATTGGCAGTCGTCAAAACTTTACGGGAGACGGACATACCGGCGAGCGCTTCCGACAGCGCTTTATGGAATTCGGCTGTACGCAGACAAAGCGAAGGGGTTACTTGTATACACTGGTTGATGTTGACAGTGTCGTTCCCGCCGGAGGCGACGATTAACTTTGAAGCGGCTTCCAAGTTTTTGGTTTCATCTGCAAGGGAATGCATCCCAATAGTCGCCAAAACGCCTTTGAGCGCATGAACGACCGCCATATAATTTCGCCAATCTCCCTGCGCGAGATAGTCATTGAGGGCATTTTTCTTTTCTTCAAAATCAATGCAGAATTGTTGCAACACCCTGAGGTACTTTTCCGCGCTGTTGCCGATATAACGCAACCCTTTGTCAACATCAAGCCCTTTTATCTCCCGCAGACGTTCAAGCGCGGCATCCTCGACATCGGAGGCTTCCGGCTGCTTCTGCAAGCCGAAGATCAGCTTCTCCTTGGGCAGCCATTGCGCAAGCGCCGCGTTGAACCGCTCGGCATCGAGCGGCTTGGAAATAAAGTCGTTCATGCCGGAGCTGAGGAACAAGCTACGCGCTCCAGCGACCGCGTTTGCGGTCAGCGCGATAATGGGCATTTCCTTGAACCACGCGGCGTTTGGCAACGATTGGTCATCGCCCAAGGCTCTGATAGCCGCTGTGGTCTCAATACCGTCCATTTCCGGCATCATATGATCCATGAATACGAGATCGTACCGTTTCCTCTTCACCATTTCAATGGCTTGCGCCCCATTTTCCGCGGAGTCCGCCTTCATCCGGTGCATACTGAGAAAACCGAGCGCCACGGTATGATTCACCAGCATATCGTCAACCACGAGTATCTGTACGCTTTCCGTATCTTTTGCGGCGACAAAAGGCGCGGCGCTCTCGCGCTTTTGAATTTTTGCGGGATCTCCGAGCGTCAACGGCAAGTACACCCTAAACATCGATCCTTTTCCATACTCGCTTTCAACTTCAATCCAGCCCTTCATCATATCCACAAGCTGCTTGGTTATGGCAAGCCCCAGTCCGGTACCTGTGACGCTGAGGTTTTTCTTCCGATCAAATTGTTGGAAAGTGCCGTACAGCTTTGGTATGTCTTCTTTTTTAATGCCGACACCCGTGTCCTGAACCTGTATAATGAGACAGGCGATGTCTTCTTTCGTCCCGACATACACGGACAGCGAAACCGAACCTCGCCGCGTGTACTTTATCGCATTGCTTACAATATTGGTGATGATCTGTCCGACACGTGTCTCATCGCCCACAACCACATCGGGAATATCCTTGCAATTCGAGGAAAAAGCGAGGTTTTTGCTGTTTGCGATGTACTTGGACATAGATGAAATATTATCAATGAGAGCAGGCAGGCTGTAATGCGCCAGAGTCAATTCCATTTTACCGGCCTCGATCTTGGAAAAATCAAGGATGTCGTTGACAAGAGAGAGCAGGGTCTTCGACATTTTTTTAATGTCTTTAAAATAACCGACTTGAACATCGTCCAAATTGTCTGTCCGCATGAGATCGCTCATGCCGATAATGGTATTCATGGGCGTACGTATCTCGTGGCTCATTTTTGCAAGGAATTCGCTTTTCGCCCTGTTCGCTCTCTCGGCCTTTTCTTTTGCCATGATGATGTCGGTGTTGTCGTAATACAGGGTGCAAATGCCGTCATATTGTCCATCTTCGTCCCACATAGCCGTTATTTTTATAGTGTAGAAACGCGGTTCATTCGTTCTCGGAAAGACGATGGGTACATCATCTTCGGATACGGTTTCGCGTGTTTTTCGACTGCGCTCAATCCATGTGAGCATTGTTGCGATGAAAGCGTCATCGGCGAAGCGTTTATAGACATCCTCTAATTTCAACCCGTTGATTAACCCAAAGTTGTCGACCTGTATCTGCTTGAGAAAAGAAGCGGAGCAATAGGCGATGCGGCAGTCTTTATCCATAAGCAAAAGAAGCATAGGCGAACTTTCAAGGAGCAACTTCATGTACTTTTCGAGTTTTTTTTGTTCCACCGTCTGTATATCTTCCAGCGTACGGTTTGCCATCATGGTGATTTCCAGCGTGTTCAACCGGAGCTGAAGCTTTCTTGCGGTACGGGAGAGGCGCTTGTTTTCAAGTTCCAAATTTTTTAATTTCTGGAAAACATCATCAGTTGTTTCCATCCAATTCTCCATGATATTCTAGAAATCTAACGCTCCGCCGCAGAGCGGGCGGTTCGTGCAAAAAAAACATTACGTCAATACGCATGTGATAAAGGTAAAAGTATGAACGTGATTCGCCAGCTTCCCTGACGCATTCGGTACCGGACAAATCTCGCTGCCTGAGTAACAGCACTGGAACGGTATAACGCCGTTGAGCGTATTGGAGACTATATCCAATTCCGCAAGATAATTGACTCCCACTATGATGCCTCTGGTGATACAGGAGTACATGAGCGCACAGGACGCTTTCCCTTGTGCGCGTAAATCCGCTATGCGCGTTACGGCGTCTTGCGTTGTTTTCAACACATCGTTCGCATCGAGTTTGCCAAGGGCGATGGTTGCGCCTATGGGTATTTCTACGCCGAATACGGCGTAGCCTTCTTCGGTGATGCTGTATACGCCGCACGAAAGAGTCGGACTTGCGTTGCTGTTCTTTAAATTGATGATGAAAGGAAGCATATAGAGCGTTTCAAAATTCCGCGACACAAAGCCTAATCTTTGGAGATAGCGGCTGAACGGCATGTCGTTTAGGGTTTTTACCACAAAGCCTTCGGCGTCTGTAACAACCGCGTGCTGTTTTTGGATGTTTTGTAACGAGATGGACTGCGTGAAGAATTGGAGATGAACTTCTCCAAAAAAGAACACCATGCCGAAGGCATCGGGAAGCGCCGCGCCGTTGCATATGGTTTTGCAGGTTGAAAAATGCGGCGTTTGATCGTTTGAAAGCGTACCGAACACCGGAATGTCGTCTCCGCTAAGCCGTTTCAACGGCGCGACCAACTGTCCGACTCCCACTTTCATCAGCATCATGGGAGGATACGCCAATATGAGCGCCGGTTTTTCGTTTTCGTATTTGGACACGCCTTTGCGGTACGCTGCTTCTATGGGCGCGTCAATGCTGTCGGGCGTGATGGTATCCGACATAACCGTGGAAAACCGGACATCATCGCTGGTAAGCAACGCTACGCTTAACAGGTCAAAGCCGCTCTGTCCATTTACGGCGGTTCCTCGCGTGGTGATGCCGATTGTGTCAAAGTCGAGGCGTTTGCAAAGCGCCTCAATGACGCCGGCATCAACAAATTCGCTGTCGCATGTGATAAGTCCTACGCTGTTTTTCCTGATGGCATGAGGCGCGTTGAGTTGATCGAGAATCTCATTGCATGCAACCTCTATGTCGTCAAGTTCCTTTGTATACGCCGTGAGCATGGTAATCATAATATCGATAATTATACCACGAGGCAATAAAAAGAACAAGGGTGAAAGCGGCGGTTGCGTTGGCGGCGTATATGTCGGCGCGATTTTTTCATAAAGCGGAGTGGAACCAGCGGCGTATCACGGCGGCCAGGAGGTCCTGTTCCTCAAACCCCACCACGAGCCGGTTGCAACCAGCATATTTTTGGACAACGGTAGCGGTTTTCTGTTCTATGAAACGATTATCATCGCTCTTAATCGGGAAGTGAACGGTCCCCCTGATGTCCAAGATGGCCTTGAAAGTCCAGAAACGGGCGTTATTGAGCATGGATCGCAATTCGCAGACTGCCGTCTCTGTACGTTTACTTAAACAGTTGGTAAAACAGTTTTAACCGGATAAACAAGGGGACATAGGAGAGGAAAAGCGAAGGAATTGGGCGTCTTACAGCGGACAGGGGAAATCAAGACGGCGAAAGATGTGCTAAGACGCGCCTTTCTGTATTTGACCGAAGGGAAATCTTTTGGGAATACCTGGGCATTATTACACATGAGCGAGGGCTATCACCTCACCAAGCAGGCTATTTATACCCGGATAGGTAAGAGCGCGGTCGGACTCGAAGAGTCAGCCGGTTGAGACGGCTTTGTGACAATCCGCGCAGGGAGAGGCGGATGCCGGTAGAAAAACCGGCATGACTTAAGGGAAAGACGGTATATCTGGTAGATGCCGGCGATGAGGCGGCGTACGGCGGTTCAAATTGTCCGCGCCGATTCAAAACGACAAAGAATTTCTGTCCTGTTCCGTCCGCTATACCTTATCCCTAGGGCGTGTTCACACAACGCAAAGCGATACAAATACAAGCGGGATAGATACAAGCGGAAAAAATACGGGCAAGTTTGTCATAGCGGGTGCAAATCCCTCGAAATCCCTTCCGCCGTTTATAGAGTTCCTTCTCATAGTTCCACGGTTGAACCCGGGTCCGCTTCGCCGGTACCTCCGGTTTATACCCCGACTCCCCCGACGTAACCCGTCTCCGCCGTCTTCATACGCCCTATCCGTCAACAGACTTACCCTATGCTCCCGTGTTCCGATGGCTTCCGGAAGCGCCCGTCCTTCTATCCTCCGCCGTTACCGCGCGTATCTTCGTGTCCCGTCCTCCCCGCCTCTTTCCTATCCCCCGTCCGACGCGGGCCCTCTTTCCGCTCCCGTCGCCTTGTACGCCCGTTCCAATACTCCTTGTTCCGCCCCCCGCTTCAATCCAGATTACGCGCCGATTTCCAAACCTTTGCAGCGAACTCCGCCGTTTACAACCGTGTTCACACCGGTAGATGAGCGCATTGAGCGGCGTTTTATTGCCTATCCGTACATGCCCCCGCCGTTTCGGCGGCAATCCCTTTATCTCTTGATATTGTTCTTCGGTAAGTTCCATACTTACTTTTTCTGCTTTTTCCTTTCTTTCCTTATAGTGTGAACACGCCCTAATATATTATCTTATACAAGAGTAGAAAAGAGTGGATGAAGCCAGTAAATCTGTTGGCTCAGCCAACGTTTTAACTTTGTTCAATATCCGGGCCTTTTTACCGAATACATGGCATAGCGTAGTTGCCGGACCGCTTCCCGCTCCGGTTGTCTCGGGGAATGCCCACTTCAATTCTTCTCCGGCATGGCTTTTTCCGTATTTCTTCCAGCATTTTCTTGTTTTCTGCCGTCCTCCGATTCTGTACTACCCGTATCACTATCGCTTCCTTCAAGGATTGCGCCTTGGCGAATAACTTATCGGACTTTAGTCCGCCATATCCCCTTTCCGGTCACAAAGCGTTATCACCTTGGCCCCTTCCAGCATCCGGCAAATGGCTTTGGTATCGGCCCGGTTTTCGCCCGCTTCCCAGATTTAATAGAATGTCTCCATTGTTCTGACAACCGTTCTTCAAGACGGATAGAATGAAAATAAGTTTACCTGTTGAAGGTGAGGTAGTTAATTCTGTTCCATCACCCCAACTGCTTCTAAGATTGTTAGCAGTATCAGGTTTGATAGGTAGAATAAAAGAATTATCTGAACCATTATTTATAGTGATAGCAAAATAATCATTTATACCTAAGCAATTTTTATATTCTTGCGCTCCTCTACTTCTTTCCTTGGTCGTCAAAATGTTCCATCAAATTTTCATCGATTAAGCTATCTGTGATAGGTAGGATGTGGCGCTCTGTCAAAGCCGCTGTATAGTCTTTACGCAAACATCCACTTAGAACATCCAAAGCATGGACATCACAGTATGGAGTATTTTCAATTTCTTGCATAAACAAAGATTTCAAAATCAGAGTGGAATTTTTGATTGTTCAACATAATAGTTATAGCATGTATCTCCCCATCCGGCAAGAAAGGATGGGACGCCTTGGACGAGGTGATTCACCGCTAAACCCATGTAAAAAAAATGAAATCCCCGTTGAACGGCGGGACGTTAAACTCAGCGATAATTATTATTGGCATTGAGAGGGGTTGACATTGTTATGGATAGTGGGTATACTAACCAGCGTAACATTAAATGTTTCACCGGAAACGTTGTTTCCATATCGTAGACATCCGAGCGTAAAAAGAGGAGCGATAATCATGCTGGTACTACCTGTGTTGCAGAATACCCCCCCCCCCCCCCGTTCCTGTACAAGAGATAAAATATTTCACTCTCCTTTACCAGGACGTTGCCGGCGGCAGCTTGAATCCTTTCGATACGCCCGCCTAAAGCTCATGGCGGCGCTACGACAACCTCTGCACGAATAAAGAAGAAAGTTTAAAGGAGAAAGTTATGGAAAAAAAAGTCTTGCGTCCAATTATTAAAGTAGTAGAAGAGAAGTGCATCAATTGCCACCGCTGCATTATGGTATGCCCGGTTAAAATGTGCAATAACGGGGCCGGAGATATAATAGACCATCATGCGGATTTATGCATCGGCTGCGGCGAGTGCATAAGCGCCTGCACCCACGGCGCGCGCATCGGCATTGACGATTTCGATCTTTTCATGGAGGACCTGAAAAAAGGCGGAAATATCATCGCCATTGTGGCCCCGGCTATCGTCGCGAGTTTTGAGGAGGACTACCTGAGGGTGAACGGATTCCTGAGGTCTTTGGGAGTTAAAGCCGTATTTGACGTGAGTTTCGGCGCGGAGCTTACGATTAAGTCATACCTCGACCACATGAAATCCGCAAATCCCCCTTTGGTCATAGCCCAGCCCTGCCCTACCCTCGTGTCTTTCATCGAAATGTACTGCCCCGATCTGATCCCCTACCTTGCGCCTGCGGACAGCCCCATGCTCCACACCATGAAAATGATCAAACGCTTCTATCCCCAGTATAAGAATCATCGGATCGCGGCCATAAGTCCGTGCTATTCCAAACGCCGGGAATTTGACGCGGTCGGCATCGGCGATTACAACATAACGTTCCGGTCAATGCAGCGCTGTCTTGACGAATCCGGCAAGAGCGTCCGCGCCTATCCCGCCGTGGAGTACGACAATCCTCCGGCTGAACGGGCCGTGGTGTTTTCCAGCCCCGGCGGGCTTATGCGTACCCTGCAACGCTACGACAACGAGGTTACCGGGTATACCCGCAAGATCGAAGGTCCCCATGAGGTGTACCGCTACCTTGCGTATCTTGGGGATTCCTTAAAACAGAGCAGAGCGCCGGTTTACAAGCTCATCGACTGCCTCAACTGCTCAATGGGCTGCAACGGCGGTCCCGGAACCTTGAATCATAACAAGCATTTTGACGATGTGGAATATTTCGTGGAACAGCGGCAAAACGAGATGCGGAAAAAATACCGTCCCGTTACCTTGATGCAAAAACTTTTCAGCCGGGGCAAGCTGGAAAAAACGCTTAACACGTATTGGGAGGCGGGCTTGTACCGGCGCTCCTATACGGACCGGTCAAGGATATTTAAAGAGAAAATAAAGTCTCCAAGCAAAGAGACGCTTGAAGCCATGTTTAAAACCATGCATAAAGAGGATATAGCCGAGCGTCTCAACTGCGGGGCGTGCGGGTATACGAGTTGCGAACAGATGGCGGTCGCCATCATCAACGGCCTTAACAAGCTTGGTAATTGCCGGCATTATCAAGAGATTGAAAAAGAACTGCGCGCCAATGAAAGAACCGCGCAGATGACCATGCAGGTCTACGAGCGTACCCTTGAAGAGATGCATAAAAACAAAAACGGTATCGAAGCCTTGTCCGGCCAGATCAACGAAACCGCGGATTATGTGTCGCGCTCATCCCAAGTCATAGCGCGGATGGTGGAAAACATCCGGTCTATCAGTGTGAATCTGGATCACAACGCCGAAACCGTACTGAAGTTGAACG
>JAITAW010000080.1 GCA_031283905.1 Treponema sp.
ACCGGCATAAAGGAAAAAAGAGCCGTCCACAAAAAGATAAGCCGTGTGTCCATGGGGGTAGTATACAAAAGTAACGCGGTTTTGTATATGGAGTTTTTTGAAAGCGCGTCTGAATCCGGTTTTCCCAACGACACGGCGCTTGGACGATTTCTCGCTTGGGCGGCGAGATCTGTTGCGTAAGGACCCAGTTATGTGCAACAACGGCTAGAATTTCTTGAAACTTATTACCACTTTGCCGACCTCGATTTCCATTCCATCCGTCTTGAAGAACGGTTTATCAAAACAACGGGGACATTCTATAAGCAACCGGATAAATCGATCCGGAAACCGGCGAAAACCGGGCAGAGGGCGTCCAATGGAGGCCGGGCAATGGAAACTTCTCTATGCAAATAAAGAAACCTTCCCCTTGATCATTCCTCATCATGGCATTACACTGGAAGCAAAAAGGAACCGATGGTTATGAAACACCGCTACTCTTTCTATATTAGTGTGATTATTGTGCTAGCAACCGCCGCTTTTGTCTGCGCTTCATGCGATAAAGATTCGCCCTCTCAACAGGACGGCGCAGGAATCGCGTCATTCTCAAGCGATTCCGCCGCGCCGGGCAGGGTAAGAGCGGATCTGGCGGCGTACCGCATCGCGTATTACGAACCCGTCGCGGCGGATGCCGATGTCGCCGGCGCGGACGGCGGCATACAGGAAAGCGACGAACCGTTCACCATAACGGCGTTCGGTCCCTTTGAGGAGCTTCCTTCGGAGATAAAGCGGCCCTCCCTCTACGCGGTGTTTTCCCAGCCCGTGGTCCCGCTCGCAAAACTCGGCGACCCAATGACCGAAGAAGCGGGGCTGTTCGCCATTGACCCTCCCCTCACGGGCGTGTACCGGTGGTATGGAACAAAACTGCTCTCCTTTGAGCCGGACGCCGATGTCCTTCCCCAGCAAAAATATGTTGTTACGGTTTCCGGCGCGATACAATCGCTCGGAGGCAAGAAACTTGAGGGCGCTACATCGTTCAGTTTCGAGACGGAGCGGCTCGGCGTTTTGAGGTGGTCCCTGGGACCCGCTGGCGCATGGACAAGCGCTTATAATGCGCCGCCCGATGACGCGCGGTTCATTACCGCGGTGTTTTCCTGCGAGGTTGATTTGGATGAAATCGCTAGGTGGATCGAAATACGCGGCGCGGGTAAAACATTTCCTTTTACGCTTTCGCGCCCCGAAAAAATAGAACGCGACTACAACACCCGCGAAGCGTCCGATGATCAATTCGTACGTATCACCATGAACGACAAGCCGCCTGTTGACGCGGATATGAGCGTTACCGTGAAAGCGGGGGCGCGTTCAAAGCCCGGACTGCTTGGATCAAAGGAGGACGTTTCTTTTTCCTTCCACACCCTGCGCCCGTTCGGGTTTGAACGCGCGTACGCGCGGGCGTACTCATCGCCCAGAGTCAGGCAGTCCAACGCCATACCCATTACCGTTTCGTTTAACTACGGCGTGGAAGAAAAGGGCGCGGAACGATTCTTTTCCATAAACGGGATTCCCGCTTTGACCGCTGAAAACGTAGCGGTGTACGGAAGCTCCGTTGTCCTTAACGATTTGCCCCTGCAATACGAAACAGACTATACGCTCGCCATTGCCGGAGGCTTGCAAGATGTCTTGGGCAGGACTTTGGGGAGCGATGAAAACATCGTTGTTTCCGTGGGCGGCGCGAGTAGCTATGTGTCGATTTACGACAGGGGTCCCAAAATGCTGGAAGCCGCATACCCCGCGCGGTACGTGTGGGAAACGCAGAACCCCCTCTCAATCAGCACAATCACCGGGAAGGTGAACAGCCCCTATGAAAGGGTGGATGGCAGCCGCGCGGTTCCGCTTGACGTTTCCGTCATTCCGCCCAACCGGAAGCATTTTGTTATGGAAGATCTGTCCCCGTATCTTGGCGCTTCGGGCAGGGGAACCGTGGGCATGTACTGGCGTTATCAGACCAAAAACAATTGGCAGGCGGGCAAGGTTGATTCCGGCGAGGCGTGGCTCTCGGCGCAGGTTACGGATATTGGCATTACCATGCGGTACGCGTACAATACGGCGCTGGTGTGGGCGACCCGTCTTTCTACCGGAGAGCCTGTCGCCAACGCGCTCGTACAGCTTCTTGAAAGCGGAAAAGTGGCGCTTGAAGGAAAAACCGATAGTCAGGGGCTTGCGGCGTTTGATTTCCCTGACAACGCTTTTGTATCCATGTTTTCCCGGCCCTCGTATTCAACGGATATGCGGGGCGACGCGGGCAGGGGTTTCGGCGTCAAGGTGATTGAAAACGGCGGACCCGCCGCCGGTGGCGATGAAGCTGAATTTATCCCGAATGGGAGCCACAATATGTGGCGGTTCAACGTTGAGGCCGCAGTTGATCCGTTCGATGCGGAGCGGGAACGGCCCGTTGTCTTTTTATTTACCGATAGAGGGCTTTACAAACCGGGAGAAACTGTTACGTTCCGCGTCATTGACCGTACGCTTTTGCGGGGAAACTACCGTCCGTACGTCGGGCCGTATACGGTTGAGGTTTCCACCGGCATGTACAACGCAAAGCCAATCGCGTCCCTAAAAGGCGAGTCCACCAAAAACGGAGGCAGTTACGGCTCGTTCACCCTTCCGGCTGATCTGGCTCCGGGCGTTTACGCCATAAAATATTCGCGCGCCAATGCGGCTCAGGTTGTTACCTTTACAACGGCGAATTTCGAGGCGCTCAGATTCGAGGCGTCGCTCAAATCCTTTGATCCGCTTCGCTACAAGGGCGATACCTTGTCCATGCATTTTTCCGCGAGGTACCTTGCGGGCGGGGCTTTGTCCGGCGCTCCATACGCCTACTTCTGGACGAGGAATGGCGCGAGGTTTGCCCCTCCCGCGCCCTGGGAATATTGGAGTTTCGGTCCCGGCAACGCTGACGGCGGCGCTTTTGCGGGGCGCGGGGAAGGTTCGCTCGGACCTGACGGCAGCGCGGACATCACCCGGATTGCGGCCGATGACGGCGTTGAAGGCGCACCCTATTCCTACCGGCTTGAAGCGTCCGTTCAGGATGCCTCCCGCCAGCAGGTTTCAAGCCGCGCAAGCGTCATGGTTCACCCGGCGCGGTTCTACATCGGGACGCGGCTTGACGAGGGCGCGGTTAAGAGCGCGGGCGATATTGATAACGGCCGGCGTCCGGCGCGGTTTTTGGCAGCCGGAAAGCCCGCGACCGCAAGCTGGGCGCTGGCCGCTCCCCAGGGAGAAGCGGACGCCGCGCCGTATGAGGCCCCTGAAAACACCGTCATCAAAGCGCAATTCATCAGATATGATTGGAAACAGTCGCGGCAAGCGGGGATAGGCGGACGGGTGAACGTGAGTTGGGAGCGCGTTGAAGAGGTTGTGGAGGAAAAGACGTTTTCCCCGGGGGAAAACACGGCGGGCGTTCTTCCGTTCACACCCGCGAAAAGCGGGCAATGGGAAATCCATTTTTCTTCAAAAGACGAGAAGGGCAGGCCGGTTGTTACGCGCATGGGCTTCTATGTGAGCGGCGGCGGCTGGGTTCACTGGGGTTCGGACGATGTTGACGCCGTCACGCTGACGCCCGACAAGCCGGAATACGCGGCCGGCGAGACCGCAAAGCTGCTGGTCCGGTCCCCGCTGCCCAAAGGCAACTATCTTTTAACCATTGAACGGGAAGGCATTATCGCGGAAAAAATCATCGAATTGGACGGATCGGCGCGTCTGATTGATATTCCGGTAGACGAATCCTATGCGCCTATCGTGTATGTCGCGATCTCGAGCTACACGGTGCGATCCGGTCCTCCGCAAAACACCTACTACGATCCCGATCTGGATAAGCCCAAGGGGATTTTCGGTATTGCGGCTATTCGCGTTGACGCGGAAACCCGCCGTTACAAGGTGGAAATCGAACCGCAAAAGCCCGCGTACCGCCCCAAGGATCAGGCGGAAGTGAAAGTTACGGTAACGCTTGGCGGCAAACCGGCCGCGGGAGCGGAGATCACCTTCATGGCGGTTGACCGGGGCGTCGTGGACCTCATTGACTACCATGTGCCGGATCCGCTCGCGTACTTCTACGCGCCGCATAATTTCCCGCTCGGCGTACGGGGCGCGGACAGCCGCTCTCTCCTCATGGATCCGGTTACGTACGCGCTCAGTGATTTGCAGGGCGGGGATAGCGAAGACGGGTCCAAAATGGAAGAACGCAAAGATTTTCGCCCGACCGCCGTATTTGAGCCGTACCTCGTAACGGGCGCGGACGGAACCGTTACGGTAAAATTTCCGCTGCCCGACTCCCTTACGACCTACCGGTGTACGGCGGTCGCTGCCGGCGTTAAAAATTTCGGCGTTAACGAGCGGGACCTCAGGGTAAGCCAGCCGCTGAACGCTTCCATAGCGATGCCGCGTACATTGCGCTGGCGCGATACCGGAACCGTGTCCCTCATTCTGACCAACCTCGAAGAGAGCGAGACAACCGCGACCGTGGCTCTTGTAACCGAAAACATTGACGCGGGCGGGCTATGGGGCGAAGCGCTTGCCGTTGACGGAGAATCGGAAAAGACCGTAACCATCGCGTCAGGGGACACGGCCGAAGTGCGGTTTATGGTCGCCGCCGTGGGCGCAGGCGAAGCGCGGTTGACGTTCACCCTTACGTCTCCTTCAGTGAATGAGCGGATTATCAGAACAATAGCGGTGGATCGTCCGGTCGTCTATGAAACGGTGAGTACCATCGGAAATCTAACCAACGAGCGTCCTTTTATTGAAGAGGGCGTGGTGTTGCCGGCGATTGTGCCTGAAGGTACCGGAAGCCTCGGCGTTACGCTTGCGGCATCGCGGCTGGCGCTGCTCAAAGATGCGGTGCAGTATCTTCTCACCTATCCCTACGGTTGTCTTGAGCAGCGTACCGCGGCGTTGCTGCCGCTGACAGCTTTTGGCGATCACCTGGGCGCGTTCCAGCTGGAATCGCCGGTGAAGAATCCTAAAGCGGTTGTGGAGGCGGAGCTTGCCGCAATTGCGAAAAACAGGCTCCCTGATGGTTTGTACCCCTATTGGCCCGGCGGCAGGTACGGCAATCCGATGGTGTCTTTGCGCGTGGCGCATATCGCGCTTTTGGCAAAACAAAAGGGTTATACCGCCCCCGCCGCCATCGATGCGGGCGCCATCATAAAAAGCCTTCAGTCATATATGAATATAAACACCATTCTCAAAGCGGATCCCTTTCTATCGGGCTATCTTTTGTGGATACGCGCCATGAACGGCGAGAAGCCTGGTAATGAAATCAGCGGCTACCTTAACCAGGGAGATGAACTCGGCATATCGGGTTACGGCTTTGCGGGGCTTGCCGCGTTTGACTCAGGCGACAAAAAAACGGCGGCGGCCATAGCGGACAAAATCAAAAAGTTCCTGCGACCGGGAACCCGTTCCGTTGATTTAACCGACACGTATGAAAGAAAGGGCGCTTTCTGGGGGAGTGATGTTGACCGCTACGCAATCGCGCTTATGCTTTACTATTCGCTGTATCCAAACGACGATATGACAACGCGCCTTGCGGCATCGCTTATTGAGCGGCAGCGGCGCGGCGTATGGACAAATACGGCATCTTCGTTCTGGGCTGTTCTCGCATTCGGGCGCATTGCGGACGCCGAAGCCGCCGAGGGCGCGAACATGCGCGGAATCGTTACCCTTGATTCAAAACCGTTTACGCAGGCGGATTTCACCGCCTATGGCGGAACGCTGGTCGCGGCGCTGAAACTGTTCACGGAGCCGCCGCTAAGCGAAGCGAAACGCGATACGCTGCTGCCGCTCCGGATCGAGCGGCAAGGCGGTTCGGGCAGCCTATACTACGGCATGAGCCTCCGGTACGGCATACCAGCCGAGCTTGCGGCAACGCGCGATGAAGGCATCGGCGTCTTTGCCGAGACTCTCGATGACAACGGCGCGGTTGTAAAAGACGGACGCCTCATCGCGGGAAAGACCTACATCCGGCGGGTAACGGTCTCCTCCTCACGAGATCGAACCTTTCTCGCCCTGCGCGCTCCCGTGCCTTCAGGCGCGGAAATCGTGGACGCGACCTTTGTTACCAGTTCAACAACGCCGCCGAAAGCAGACAAGGCCGAAAGCGCGTGGTGGGATTGGGTCGAGCCGCCGCTCAGGTTCATTATGAACGATGAAACCCGCTTCCACTGGGACTTCTTCAAAGCGGGCAGGCAAACCGTGGAATTCCGGTTCCGCGCGGTCATGCCGGGCGTGTATCCAACGCCGCCCGCGCAAGCCGAATGCATGTACGAGGGGGAAATTTTCGGGCGGTCCGCCGGAGAGCTGGTGAGGATAGAAGGCGTTCCGTGAAACGGAGGCCGTTATGCCTGTGAATAGAAAATACGTCATTGGGGAAGCAAGCTTTTTAACCGGTCTTGGCGGGATAAACGCTCTGTAACGTTGCACCAAAAACCGGAATTTACTACCGCTTAAAGCCGGCTGAAATACGGTTAAAAGCAGGCTGCAACGCACGGTTGTAACCCGTTTTTATTTAAGGGCGTAGCCCTTTTAGGGTTTAATACCCCGCCCCTTGGGGCGTTTCTTACTTTTGTATTACTCATCCTGTGTTTCCTTTATGTTGCTTATGTTTTCCTGCATTTTCAGCAGGGACTTGAAAACGGTCTCAAGGTCGTTTTCGTCAATGCCGTCCGTCATGACGGCATTCCATTCCGACAAAGCCGCGTCAATTCCCTCGAACTGACGCCTGGCCTTCGCCGTGAGGAATAATTTGTTTTGCCTTTTATCCTCCGCGCCGCGGCCTCTTCTCACAAAGCCCTTTTCTTCCAAAGACTTGACGGCCCGCGCCGCCGCCGCCTTATCTCTGTCCAGCATTGAACACAATTCCCGCGGTCGCCCCGTCATAACAGCGCAGCAGCATAAAAAACGGCTGTTCCCCCGCGGAGAGGTTAAATCTTCTAATAGCCGCTTTAACGCGAGCAAGGCTTTTCCGGTACAGAAACGAGATAATCCGGCCAAAGTCCCGTCCGGCGGAATCATGTTCGGGCAAGGGCGGCCCCCGCTTCAAAAGCGCGTTTACAGTCCAGCGGAAAGATCTCTTCCCGCCTTTTTCTCCGCGCAGCTTCATCAAACATGGTCATACCATATTTGGCGTAGTCGTCAACCTGTAACGTCTCTGTTACAATTAACACCTGCGCCTCGCCGATAAACCGGTCAAAAACACGTTTATAGTCGTCAAACTTCGCGCGGTAGCCCATTGGGTCAAGATGATCCGCAGGGACATTGCCCGTAAATATAAAAGCCGTCTTTATGCGTTTTTGCAGCAAAGCATTCCGTTCTTTGCCGTAGGCAAGATACTGGAACAGAAACCGTTCCAAAAAAGCGCGGGTAGACGCGGTTGCTTCGCCCCAATAAATGGGGGAGCCAATGACAAGACCGTCAGCTGCTTCGATATTTTCAAGAAGCGGCTTGAGGCCGTCCTGTACCGCACAATGACCCAGACCGGGGCCGCCCTGTAGTTTACAGGCAAAGCAACTTATACACCCCGTAAACCGCAGATCGTAAAGATTAACGAGTTCCGTTTCCGCTCCGCCCTCTCCGGCTCCCTTGAGGGCCTCCGCTACCAGAGTGTGGGTATTCCAGCCCTTTCTTGGGCTGCCGTTTATCCCGATTATCTTCATGGCATAGTCTCCTTGCAAAACAATATACAGAAATATGGTTGATATGCCAACTCCCGCTATGGCTGCAAATTATCACCCGTGTAATTATCGGCCTCTCCCTCTCACTGTTCATGGTCATGAACTAAGCCTGCCAGCCTATGCTGGCTAGAGCGGAAAATAGGGAACGGGCATCGTAACGTACTGAAGAACCGGGGATACAACCCGGAACACGATGTGAAAACGAAGTTTCTCACCGGCATGGGAAGAACCGTGCAAGTGAGATGATATACGGGGTGCTGAATCCGCCGGAATTTTTCATGCGCGGGCTGACGCCGCCGGCGGGGGAGGAATATAAGAAGATCCGGGCGGAAGACTTCCTGATTTTCGTCCCCGGCGATGAACCGAACGGGTAAATGTAATATTGCCGGAACGGTATGAGTACATCTTTACCATTACAATAAATTTTAGTATATTTGAAAGCAAGAGGTATATCTTGAAAAAAACTCCTATTGTTTTCAAAGCCTTGGTTCTTGGCGTTGGTTTGTTCGCTTCTTGCGCCAGCAAACCGGGCGTGGGGGACGGGCAAATAGCCAAAAGCGTATCGGAAGCGGATTTTAATCCGGCGGACTTTTCGGATGTTTTGGAAAAAACATGGGAATTGATCGAAGTGAAAAGCGATTCTGGCGTGGCGATAATAGAACGTCAGGATATGCAGGATATGTATACCGTACGGTTTGCGGAAGGAAGATTGAGCGGGAAAGCCGCGCCGAATGTGTATAACGCACCCTATACGCAGGGAAATTCCCATGACATTTCTTTTGGACATATCGTCTCTACTAAAATGGCTCTGCTTCAAGAACCGGAATATCTAAAAGAGCAGGAGTATTTCTCTTATCTCGCAAAAACAACCCGCTGGGAGGTACGCGGCGGACAGCTTATTCTTATCGCCTCAAGCGAAAGCGGCGGCATTGTGCTGGTGTTCAACGCGGTTGAAAATGTCGATTGAGACTGTGCGGGCGTATTTAGCCCGTTGGAACCGTGATAAAGACATTACCGAAAACCCCGCTTCTACGGCGACGGTGGCCGAAGCCGCCGCCGTGTTGGGCGTTATTCCGGCGCGTATCGCAAAAAGCATATCGCTTAAAAACGGCGATGAAAAAGCCATGCTTATTGTCATTGCCGGAGATATGAAGCTCGACAACCGCAAATACAAGGAACGTTTTGGTTTTAAGGCGAGAATGTTGTCGCCTGATGAAGCCTTGAATATGACCGGACACGCGGTTGGCGGCATCTGCCCGTTTGCGCTTCCCGATACGGTTGACGTCTATCTTGACGTATCGCTCAAACGGTTTGAGACGATATTTCCCGCCTGCGGCAACAACAATTCTGAAATTGAATTAACGCCTGGCGAGCTTGATGAGTACAGTCAGAATAAAGAATGGGTTGATGTATGCAAAACGATTGAAGATGTGATCGCCAAGACCTGATCTGTCAGACAGACGGCGCAGGATTTGTCAGGCGCCAGCCAGATTTCTGTTATACTTGGAAACCGTGTGATTTTTAAGTGTGTCTGTCAAAAGAATTCGGTTTTGGATGTCAGAAGCGGGATTTTGCGCTAGTTTTGTGGTATTTATTGGAATGTCGTTTGTAATTTCATTGCATAATGTTGAATTATTTTAGCTCCTTAATCATACAATTACCTTTCATGGGCGTATCCGCCCACGGCGCTTCATCATGCGCGAATATGCACGTTGTGCAAGCCTTCGGATTTGGAGGCATCGCAACCAGCGCTTCATCCTTAATTCTGTTCGTCCGCCGGTGGCGGACGAGTGGGGTTTGCTTCGCAAACTCCGATAGCAAAATCCGGCACGGATGCCGGATTTTTCCCCGCCCTCATTCGGCAAGGGTAAAGTTTGCCAGCACCGCGTCTTCCAGAGACCGGTAGGCGCGGCGTTTCGCCACATCCGGCGTAACCGCGCCCGCGCTCTTGCCGGAAACGGTAAAGGTAAACAGAACGCCGGACTGTCCGGTGATCACCGCCTGTACCGAGGGGTTGTAGAATATCCCCAGTTCCCGCCGCTGCCTGCCCTCGTCCACCGTAACCGCGCAGACCGCCCGAGCGCCGTCCCGTGCGCGGGAAACGGGAAAGCCCTCCGCGGCGAATACGCGGGAAAAGGCGTTTGCGATAATTGATTCAAAGTCCGTGGGGCAGTCGAGATAGACGCCGGCGTTTCTCCGGGCTTCATCGGTTTTTTGCGGCAGGGCGGCCAATTCGCCGCGCACGGCGGAAAAGGCGGCGTTCATCCGGGCGGGGCTGAGTATCTGCCCCAGAGCGGCGGCGGCGTTAAACTCCCCGTTTCCGGCGTAACGGGCCGCCGCGTTCCAGCGCAGGGCCTTCCTGAACGGGTCGGTTTCGGTTTCCGCCGCGCGGTACAGGGCGCGGAAAGCGTCCGCCTGTTCCCTGAAGCGCGGCTCGAACACCGCCCACGCTTCGGCGCGGTCAAGATAGGCTACGGTCTGCCACCGTTTTTCCGCGCCGTTGTAGAAGGCGTCCCGCGCGTAGCGGACGCCGAAAACGGTCAGCTCCGAGTCGATATAGACGGAGCTTTCAAAGTCCAGCGATTCGCTTGTAACGCCGTCCCGCTGGCTGAACGCTTCCCGCGAACTCGTGTTTGCGGTGATATGGCTGGAAAAGTAGCGGGCGATTTCCGCGGCCCCCGCCGCTTCCGCAAGCTCCCGTGTCATTCCCCGCCCAATCACGGCGATGTACTTGTCTTCGGGATATGCGGACTCAAAGGCGGCGGAGGAAGCCGCCCAGCCGGGCGCGGGGGCGGTAGCGCAGGAGATGAGCAGGAAAAACGCCGCGAAACAGGCCGCGATAAAACCCGGACGGCCTCCGGTATGGGTTGATATGTTCATAATGGCTCCTTAAT
>JAITAW010000122.1 GCA_031283905.1 Treponema sp.
AGGTACCAGGATTTTAACCAATATTTCCTACCCAAATCGGAGTATATGCGTTCGCGCTGGGAACGGGTGGATCAGGCGCAGCTTAAAAACATCACGCTTCCGCCGATTCTGCTATACGAAATAGGGGGGGCGTACTTTGTCCGTGACGGGAACCACCGCGTGTCGGTTGCCAAGGCGCAAGGAGTAGATGCCATTGACGCGGAAGTGATAAGCCTTTCCAGTGAAATCGCCATAAAGCCGAATCAAACTATCGATGATTTGCGGTACAGTCTTGTTCTGTATGAAAAGAATCTTTTTTATGAAAAGACCTATTTCGGCAGATTGACGGATGACTATAGCCTTGATTTTACGCAAACCGGACGGTACGATGTTATTTACAACCATATTCTGGTACACAAGTATTTTATCAATCAAGGCATTAAAAAAGAAATTTCATTTTCCGAAGCCTTGGTTTCGTGGTACAAAAACGTGTACAGTCCTATAGTGCAGATCATCAAAGGGGAATGGATAAAACTTGATTTTCCAGGGTATACTGTGAGCGATCTTTACGTGTGGATCGTAAAGCATTGGGATTTTCTCAAGAAAAAGTATGGAGTTCACTATTCGCTTTCCAAAGCGGCGAAGGATTTCACTTTGAAGTACGGCGGCGGCAGAGGCAAGTTTATGCGCTTTCTGTCATGCAACGTCAACAAAGTTGTCGCCGGTATTACCAGTTTTCTTAATTTTTCTAAAAGGAGTACATGATGGGAATTTTATCTATACAATCTCATGTGGTCTACGGACACGCGGGCAACAGTGCGGCGGTTTTTCCGCTTCAACGTCTTGGATACGAGGTATGGGCAATCAATACCGTGTCGTTTTCCAACCATACGGGATACGGCGAATGGACGGGCAGGGTGTTTGACACCGCGCTCGCGGGTGAATTGGTAGACGGGCTGGGCAAGCGGGGCGTATTGCCCCGTGTGGAAGCCGTGCTTTCCGGGTACATGGGAGATGCGGGTACCGGCGGCGCGGTTATGAACGCCGTCAAGCGGGTGCGCACGGAAAACAGCGAAGCCGTCTACTGTTGCGATCCGGTGATGGGTGATGTTGGGCGCGGTTTTTATGTGAAAGCGGGCATTCCTGAAATGTTTAAAAATACGATTATTCCGGTCGCCGATATTGTTACGCCGAATCAGTTTGAACTTGAAGCCATAACCGGTATTGATACCTCCAGCGCGGAAAACGTAAAAAAAGCCGTTGTTGAACTGCACCGTATGGGTCCAAAGGTTGTGTTGGTAACGAGCTTCAAGGAGAAATGCGACGCCGGCGCATCGCATATCGGTATGCTAGTGTCGGACGGCGCGGAGATGTACCGGATAAAGACGCCGGAACTCCCGTTTTCTGAAATTATAGCCGGGTCGGGCGATGTTACAACGGCGCTTTTCCTCTCTCATTATCTTACTGCCGTCCCGCATGGAACGGGCGGCGTAAAACAGGCGCTTGAACGGGTAACGGCGTCAATCTACGGTATTATGGAAGCGACGTACAAGGCGGGAAGCAGGGAATTGCTCATCGTTGAGGCTCAAGAAGAATTAGTCAATCCGGGCAGGACATTCGAGGCGCATCGTTTTTAATCTTTTACGCCGCCCTTGTACTGGCGCGTCACGCGGCGTGAAAAGCATGGAAGGGAGGCGCTCAGTGAAGAAGCACATTGTGAAAGTCTCGAAAACCTGAGTTTCTAGAGGTAGTGTTAGTACAATCGCATGGTGAAAAAAGAACGTATGAGGCTGTTTCAAACGGCAAAGACGGCAAAGTTTGAAATAGTACATTTCAAGAAAAAATGGGCGTTAGACCAATTTTTCCCAAGCCGGTTTTCAAAATGAACTTTGAAACCGGCTCAATTTGCAATGAAGTGGTATAGTTGAACAATTTGAGATCGCAAAAGAAGCGGGAAATTCAGGCCATGTTCCCGCGTGAAATTCCCTACCATTGTTTCAAGGAATTTACCGCGCTTGACGCGGATCGGTTTGTTATGCTCAAAAACCTTCTTGACGATGTACGTTTGTGCTATACTGTGTGTTATATCAGCGGGAACCGTCATTTTTTTGTATATCCTGATAATCTTGTGCCGGTAAACGCGGCTTTCAACGTCATAGGCTGTCCCCCGGCATTGATTTTTCAAAAAGCGCTTGCGAAAGCCCATGTGACTACGGTGTTAGCCGCCCACTATGACCGCGCCGCAGATAGTCCGGGCGCGAATGATAACAGCGCCGCCGTATTCGAACTGATTAAAGCCGCGCTTGCCTTAAAGAAAGAGAATATCGGAAACTGGCTCATTTTCTTTACCGATAAGGAAGAACTGAAATTCGGCGACAGTCTTTTGGATCAGGGTTCGTACGCCCTCGCAAAGGCGCTGCGAGACGCCGGTCTTGACAAGGCGCAAGTGTTTATTTTCGACTGTTGCGGAGTAGGGGATACGCTTGTCATCTCCACGGCTGTGGATCACCTGCTTAGAAATGACGAAGGTTTTCGGATTTCACGTTCCCGCCATCTTATTGCCCAAATGAGGGAACGGGCGCTTGCGGCCGCCCGCAACATCCGCATGGAAAAGGTATTGCTTGTGCCGACCCCTTTTTCGGATGACGCGGGATTCTTCCGCGCGGGACTTGCCGCTCAAACCATCACGGTGCTGCCTTCTCATGAGGCGGCCGGCCTCGCTTCTTTTTTGCGCGTAAATCCGGATGTCGCGTCCGCGCTTGTGAGCAAGCAAGAACTGTCCGCGTCCGGTTTTCTTCCGCCTACATGGGCGCTCCTCAATACCGCAGAAGATACCATTGACACGCTCACGCCGCGCTTCTTTCAAAATATCGTCGCTTTCGCCTATGCGCTTGTAACCGGACGGCGGGACAACAAACGAAGTGATGTGTGGGATTTATAGGCTCGTATAGACCACGCGGAATGCCCTGTCGAAAGAATCGTAGAAGAGTGAAACAGCAGACGTTGGGAAAAGCGGTCAAAAATGAATCCACCAACACCCAACGTTGCGGGCTGTTGCCCGCAACATACAAGGGCGGCGCAGCATTTGATACCTAAAAACCCTATTGATTGCAACCGTGTTGCAGACTCAAAAGCCATAAGATAGGCGTCCGTAAAGGGCGGCGAGAGAATGTACTGGAGCGGTTTTCCATAACGGATGATCAGTTATGGAGGAGTTACGCCAACAGGCTTGGGGCAAGTATTCCCGCCAAGTATGAAAAAATTGCAGGGTAAGTAAAATTATAATAGACAATAGCGGCATTGCCGTCAATTAGCTTTGACAAGACATGAAAAAAGGAATGTCGGACGGATTGGCGTTTGGCTGAAGGCGTTCATCGCACCGCTAGGCCTTCTTGTCTTTTACGGATGGACAGGCGTCAAGAAAGCCCGTTTTCCGCCGCTACATGCCGTCTAAGCCGTATTTCGTTAAAATCCGCATTAAGGAAGGGGACAGACTTTTATAATGAAAGCATGGAGAATATAAATATTATGGAATTAATAGAATATTTATGTATAAGTTATGACTGAAATTGAGGTAATTAAGTTGTTTTTTATATGTGCTTATGCTACATAAATATACAAGCACGATACTTTTCATATGAAGACGCTTCTTTGATAGACTTGCGGTAAATCCTATTTTACCGGGTTGTCTTCATTTTTTCAATCTGTTTTAATTTTGAAATCGGCTTTAATATATGATACTTTCATACCGAGAGTGTGAATTATATCATTACATATGTTTTATATTGTGCCAATAGTAAAAATGTATAAAATCAACGGCGCATAACGGCGTTTGTCCGCCGCTTGAGACCCATAGGATTATCTATAGTGCTTTCATAATAAGGACGAAACCTGCATCATCGCGTTGCGGAGTCATCTGGAACACGGCTTACGCCGGCGGCCCGGATGATATTCTTTTTTGCTTCACCTTATTGCAAAATAACCTGTTTTCACGATATAGTGTTTTATGATTTTTTTCTTGTTTTTTGCCTTCTGTCTCTCCATAACGCTGAACGCCGAGACCACGCCTGAAATAAGTGTTTCTTTGACGGTCCCGGCTCCGCTCCTCATAGGAACCGACAGCGGCTTGTACGCGCTTGCCAAAAACGGTGCCCGTGAGACGCT
>JAITAW010000089.1 GCA_031283905.1 Treponema sp.
GGGCCGCAGCCTCTCGCCGGGCGGCAACCGGTCCCGGCTCCCTAATCCCGTCGGAATAAGGATACCCGTTATTTCAATAATCATAAAGTCTTGGTCTTTCCGCGCCCCAGCGTAGCTGGAGAACGCTCCATTCCCACTCCAAACCGCCGCATACAGCCGGAATGTTATCCAAATAAATCTTGTTCTATTAAGAGCGCGCATTCCCAAGAATTTGATTTTTCCCGGTTTGTGAAAAGGGCGCGACTCTCACGAACGGAGGGGCTCTGACAGCCCCGGTGCGGACCAGCAGTTACAAATCCGGCTTTTCTGGCGTATTTTGTATAGAACTTCTTTGATGAAAAAAGCGGCGGCGATTGATGTTATCTCTAAAACATCTCTTGACATCTTCAAGAAATCAAGATAGCTTTAGAATCCTATATGTCAGCAAAAACACAAATGAAACACAAAACGCTCATCATTGTGGAATCTCCGGCTAAGGCAAAAACCATAGAAAAGTACCTTGGGGCCTCGTATACGGTGTGCGCGTCTATGGGACACCTTATTGATTTGCCTAAATCAAGGCTAGCCATTGATACGGAACACGATTTCGCGCCTGAGTATATTACCGTACGCGGCAGAACCAAGCTTCTGAAAGAATTGCAGTCAGAGGCTAAAAAGGCGGATATGGTGTTGCTCGCAAGCGATAATGACCGCGAAGGCGAGGCCATCGCCTGGCATTTGCAGAACGCCATCGCCGCCAAAAATATGGACAAACCCATCAAACGTATCGTATTTAATGAGATCACCCCGCAGGCGATAAAGACCGCCATCGCCCACCCCACCGGCATTGATGAAGCAAAGGTAAACGCCCAGAAAGCGCGGCGCGTACTGGACAGACTCGTGGGGTACAACCTTTCGCCCCTGCTCTGGAAAAAGATGAAAAACGGGCTTTCCGCAGGCAGGGTGCAGTCCGTGGCTTTGCGGCTCATCTGCGATAGGGAAAAGGAAGTGGAGGCTTTTATCCCCGAAGAATACTGGACGCTTGACGCTGATTGTACATCAGGCAAAGTGTCTTTTACGGCGCAACTCGTGTTGTGGGAAAAGGAAAAGCCCTCGTTCAAAAACGAAGCCGCTGTTGAGGCGGTTGTGGAGAAACTGCGCGGGGCGCAGGGAATCGTTTCCGATATTCGGGAAACCGAAAAAAACATCAAACCCAAACCGCCGTTTACCACATCGCAACTTCAGCAGACTGCGGCGAACCGGTTCGGCTTCACCAGCAAGAAAACCATGCAGATCGCCCAGCAGCTTTACGAAGGCGTGAATATCGGCTCATCGCGGGTTGGGCTTATCACCTATATGCGCACCGATTCCGTACGTATTTCTCATGTTGCGCTTAACGAGGCGCGGGAGTGGATCCGGGCACAGTATCCGGCTGAACTGCCTGATAAGCCCATAGAGTACGCGGTGGGCAATAAAGCGCAGGATGCGCACGAGGCGATCCGCCCCACCTACACCGCCTATACGCCTAACGATATGAAAGATTCGCTTACACGGGATCAACTGAGACTGTACTCGATTATCTGGGAGCGTTTTGTTGCAAGCCAGATGAAAAACGCCGGAACCAAGACGGTGAGCGTAGACATACAAGCCGGAGACGCCGTTTTCAGGGTGTCCGGTACAAAAATCATTAAGAAAGGATTTTTCAACGTCCTGAAACTCTTGGCTTCAAAAGACGAGAAAGGGTCTTCCTACCCGCCGGTTAAAATGGGCAACGCGGTTGAGTTGCTTGACTTTCACAAAGAGCAACATTGGACGCAGGGACCGTCCCGCTATACCGATGCTTCCATTGTTAAAACGCTTGAGGAAAAGGGAATCGGGCGCCCTTCAACGTATGCGCCCATCATCTCGGTGCTGCTCGACCGGTATTACGTTACCAGAGCGAACAAGCAGTTTGTACCGACCCAGCTCGGCAGACTCATCAACGATCTACTGGTGGAATATTTCCCCAACGTGGTGGACGTTGACTTTACCGCTTTAATGGAAGACAAGCTTGATATTGTTGAAGAGAACCGCATCCAATGGTCTGATATGATACGGGAATTCTGGGCGCCGTTTAAGTCGCGGGTTGAAGATGTTGGAAAGACGCTGGAAACGTACAAAGGCGTTCTGGATGAGACAACGGATTACACGTGTGAAAAATGCGGAAAGCCGATGAAGAAGAAACTCGGCAAATTCGGCTACTTTCTCGCCTGTTCCGGTTTTCCCGAATGCCGGAACACCAAATCCATACCGCTCGCGACATGCCCGAAATGCGGCGGAGATATTGTGGCGCGGAAAACCAAGAGCAAGAGAAAGGAATTCTACGGGTGCGCCAATTACCCGGAGTGTGATTTTCTCACCCACTTCAAACCGCTCAATCAGAATTGTCCCAAGTGCGGGCATTTTCTCGTGGAAAAACATGACAAAGTGAACGGTTCCCATAAGGCGTGCATCAACCCCGCATGTGATTATCTGCATAGTGAGGATGAAGCGTAGCGTATGGAACAAGGACAACAACTGTCGGACAAATCGCGTGAATACCTTGATTATCTCGCCAATGTCCGGCATGTTTCTCATCAAACCCTACGCGCCTACAGCAATGACTTGACCCATTTTTCAGCGTATTGCGCCGTACGCGGTATCGTTGCGGAACAAGCGACATCACACGATGTACAACATTTTATGACGGAACTCGCCGGAGAGGACCTCGCGCCTTCCAGCGTGAATCGTACTCTGTCTTCAATACGCGGTTTTTTCCGCTTCCTCATACGGTTTAACTATCGCGTTGATGATCCGTCAACAAGTTTGCGAAATGTAAAACAGCCTAAAATCCTGCCGAGTTTCCTGTGGGAGCCGGAAATGGCTGAATTCGCCGAATTGCCGTCCCGCGCCGCAAAACTTTGGGCCGAACGGGATACGGCGCTGATTCTCGCCATGTATTCGGCGGGGGTGCGCATCAGCGAGCTTGTCTCTCTGTTCCTGAAAAACTGCGCCCCGGACTTCACATCGGCTCGCGTCATCGGAAAGGGCGACAAAGAACGGGAAGTGTATTTTTCCGATGAGGCGCGTGAGGCGATCTTTGTGTATCTTCCTTTAAGAGCTGAGAAACTCATAAAAGCAAAGCCGCCTACAGACGCGCTCTTTATTAGCCTGCGGGGAAAACCGCTTTCCGTACCCGGCGTACGGTGGATCATAGCCCAATATTCCCAGCAATTTGCCGTGCAGACAGGACTCGGCAAAAACATACACCCGCATTCTCTGCGGCATAGCTTTGCGACCCACCTCGTCAACGCGGGCTGTGATGTGCGCGTGATTCAAGAACTTCTGGGTCACGCCAGCATCTCGACCACGGCCCGCTACGCCCATGTCAATGTGGAACATCTGAAGGACGTCTACGAGAAATCTCACCCGCACGCATAAGGAAGCAATGAAAAACGCTTCGGGCGTTTTTTAGCGTTTCCTTGGAGACGGTGAGACAACCGGAGATCGTTGCTCGACGGTACCGGTTATCTTTACGGAGAGACGGCGGCAATACTCCGCAAGCGTCTATGTTTATGAAAAAGATCGATGGAGATTGTATCAGACGAGCGGAAATGAAAGCCGCCGGTAAGTGGGAAAGCGCCCTTCCTTAAAAGATCCTTACCCAAAACACGAACTACGTTCAACGAACTATATCCGGCCCGGTTTTGAGAAAGGATATGACTTCACGGGTTTTTGCTCCCTTCTGTAATGAGGCAAAAGAGAAGCGTTCCTTTTGCCCCAAAAAAACATTTTTTTCATAAAAAGTCTATCGACAGAATCACAAATTTCCTTTATACTATGAAAATATACAGTCCGGTACATTCGGATATTTTGTCAAGGAGAAATCTATGTCTGAAGTTTTATCTATTATATTAGGCGGGGGGAAAGGTACTCGTTTGTTTCCTTTAACCAAGGACCGGTCAAAGCCGGCCGTTCCATTCGGGGGAAAATTTAGGCTTGTCGATATACCCATCTCAAATTGCATCAACGCTAACCTGCGGCAGATATATATTCTAACCCAGTTTAATTCGGCGTCTCTGCACCTGCATATAGCCAAAACCTATAACTTCGATTCATTTTCAAAAGGCTTTGTGGAAATCCTCGCCGCCGAACAGACGCCGGATCACAGCGATTGGTACCAAGGAACCGCAGACGCCGTGCGGAAGAATTTCCATCATTTCAGAACCGCCCATCCCGATTATTACCTGATTCTTTCGGGGGATCAGCTCTACCGTATGGATCTGCTTGATTTTCTGAATAAGCATAAAGAATCCGGCGCGGCTATTTCCATAGCATGTACGCCGGTAGGACGGCAGGATGCCAGCCAACTCGGCATCCTAAAAGCGGATAAAAGCGGCGTCATTACGGAATTCCTTGAAAAACCGGGTCCAACAAAAGATATTTCAAACTTCAAGGCGCCCAAGGAGATTGCTCCCGGCAACAACAAGGATTACTATCTTGCCTCGATGGGTATCTACGTGTTCAACGCCAAGACGATGGAAGAGTGCCTGAACAACGAATTCGCCGATTTCGGCAAGGAAATCATTCCGCAGGCAATCAACCAGATGAAGGTGAGCGCCTACACGTTCAATGATTATTGGGAAGACATCGGAACCATCAAAAATTTTTACGAGGCGAATATTGAACTTACCACAGTGCGTCCGCGTTTCGATATTTACGATGAAGGGCGTCCGATTTATACGCATCGCCGCAATCTTCCACCCTCAAAGGTAAATTTCGGTAATATCACCCAATCCATCACGGCTGAAGGATGCATCATCACCAACGCCTCAATAACCAACTCCATTGTCGGATTGAGGACGCTGATCGAGAATGGGGCGAGTCTTAACAGCGTGGTTTGTATGGGGTCGGATTACTATGAGTCCGAAATCGTTAAAAAGGCGAACGCCGGAAAACATATTCCGAATATCGGCATAGGGAAGGGCACCATCATCAAAGGGGCGATCATTGACAAGAACGCGGCAATCGGTGAAGGCTGCCGCATCGGTATAGACGCTATGCTCCGAAATGACGGGGAGTACGGCAATTACCACATCGTTGATGGCATTATCGTCATTCCGAAGAACGCGGTGCTGTATCCGGGAACGGTCATATAAGCCCTCGAAATACGGCGGAAGGAGCCTGTATGTATACTCAGAAGTTGCATCAAAACTGGAAAATGCGAACGCATATGTGTTCGCATGATGGTGATGAATATGTGAATGCCGCTGTCCCCGGTTCGGTGTACAACGATTTGCTTGTCAACAAAAAAATGGACGATCCGTTTTGGCGTAACAACGAAGACGCGGCGTTCGCCCTTATGGAGCATGAGTTTGAGTATACGACTTCTTTCTTTATAGACAAAACAATCATCGAGAGCGAACAAATAATTCTGCGGTGTAACGGGCTTGACGCCATTGCCGATGTATACTTCAACAACGTGTTTCTGGGGCAAGCCAATAACATGCACCGCGTGTGGAAATTTGATGTAACGCCTTATGTAATAAAGGAGAGGGGCGTCCTTAACAGCGTCAAGGCGCTGTTTCATTCGCCCAACAAGTTTGTACGCGAGGCGTACGCGTCCGTCCGAACAGACGGCTCGGACGATTGTCTTGACGGTTTCCCCCAGATGCGCAAGGCGCACTATATGTTCGGTTGGGATTGGGCGCCCCGTCTCCCAGACGCCGGCGTCTGGCGGGATATTGAGCTTCTCGGTGTAAACAAGGCGCGTATTGGCGGAGTCTACATCACGCAAACGCACAAGCGGGGGACCGTGGAACTTGCGATTGATGTCGCCGTGACGAATGTTGTTGATAAAAAGAGTAGGCGGGAAACCGGAGAGGAACAGCTTATTTACACTGTCGTTATCGAGGATCCTTCCGGCGCCGAGATCTGTTGCGAGCGTTCCCCCCAAAACAAGCTGCGTACCGCCATTGAACAGCCCCGGTTGTGGTGGCCCCGCAATTATGGGGAGCAACCCCTTTATACCGTGAAAGTTGTCCTTGAAGCAAACGGCACGGAGATTGACGTATGGGAGCGCCGTATAGGACTGAGAACGCTCACTGTCCGCCGCGAACATGACGCATGGGGCGAGAGTTTTGCCGTTGAAGTCAATGGCGTACGGATTTTCGCTATGGGCGCGAACTATATTCCTGAAGACAGCATTCTGAGCCGCGTTACCGCAGGTCGTACCCGAACGTTGCTTGAGCAATGCGCGGCGGCGAACTTTAATCTTATCCGCGTATGGGGCGGCGGCTATTATCCTGACGACTTTTTCTTTGACGCTTGTGATGAATTGGGACTCGTCGTGTGGCAGGATTTTATGTTCGCATGTGCGGTTTACAACCTCACCGATGCTTTTGAAGAAAACATCACTGCGGAGTTTATCGACAACATCAAGCGTATTAGGCATCACGCTTCGCTTGGGTTATGGTGCGGCAACAATGAGATGGAAGGCTTCCTTGAGAGCGATCATTGGGTAAGCGATCCAAAACAAAAAGCCGATTATATCAAGCTATTTGAATATATTCTCCCTAAAGTTCTGAAAAAATACGATCCGAATACCTTTTATTGGCCCTCAAGCCCCTCATCGGGCGGTAATTTTGACAATCCGCATGATCCTTCACGTGGAGACGCGCATTATTGGGATGTGTGGCACGGCGGCAAGCCTTTTTCTGATTACCGGAACTATCTTTTCCGTTTTGTTTCGGAATTCGGGTTTCAGTCTTTTCCCTGTCTCAAAACGGTGGAATCATTCACCGTCCCCGAAGACCGTAACATCTTCTCGTATATTATGGAACGGCACCAGCGGAACGCATCGGCAAACGGCAAGATCATGGGTTATTTGTACCAGATGTTTCTGTATCCCACTGATTTTGACACGTTGCTCTACGCATCCCAGCTTCTTCAGGCGGAAGCCGTCAAGTACGGGGTTGAGCATTTCAGGCGGAACCGGGGACGGTGCATGGGCGCGGTCTACTGGCAACTCAACGACTGTTGGCCTGTCGCGTCATGGGCTTCCATTGACTATTTCGGTACATGGAAGGCATTGCATTACTTTGCGAAACGGTTCTTCGCCCCGCTCCTGATTTCTTGCGAGGAAAAAGGCGTTTTGACACAGGATGCCAACGCCAACGCCCAACCTCATAAAAAAGCGGCGATGAAAAAAGAATTCCGGCTTTCCGTTGCGAACGAGACAATGGAAGACCGGAATGTACGGGTTAGGTGGGAGATTCGGGACAAAAACGCTGTGATAGCGCGAGAGAATGCCTTCGATATTGCGGTGCCGGCGTTCTCTTCGGTATGGTTGGATACGGTTGACATTGCTGATATTGCTGTGGACGATGAATATGTGAGTTATCATCTTGAGGAAAAAGGTATCGTTGTGTCGGAAGGAAGCGTTATTTTTTCTCTGCCTAAATATTTTCACTTTGCCGATCCTTCATTGAGCTGCCGCATTGAAGGAGACGTCATTGTCGTCAAAGCGGAAACATATGCAAAGAGCGTTGAAATTCAGAATGAAACGCAGGATATGCTTCTTTCGGACAATTATTTTGACATGGATGCCGGTGAAAAACGGATTCGTATTATAAACGGCGAGCCTAAGGGCGTCAAACTGCGGAGCGTGTTTGATATCCGGTGATGCGGAGCGTTAGCCATTGTTGCGAGACGAATCGTAGAATGTTTTATGTCATCAGTTCGGCGGTACCAATTGTTTTTTGTCATCTCCTATCGTCCCATTCATCTTAAGAAATTTGAAATTCGTCCTGCTATTGAAAGGAGGCGTTTAAGGCTATGACAAGATTAAAAGTATTGGAAGTAGCGGAAGAAATAGGCATGGAGAGAGTAGCGCGGATAGCGTTGAAAAAGGAAATGCCGCTTGAAAGCATTCAGGAGCTTACGGGATTGAGCCGCGAGCGGATAGCCGCGCTATCCACGGTTGATTCCGTTGAAAAAGGCTCTAAATAATTCCGTTCGGACAATTATTTTAACTACCGCTGACATAACGCCTAACTTCGGGAAACACGCAGGTGGAGCCGTCAAACAAATAAATTTTTTCGCAGTGAGGTTTAACACCCCGTTGCTCTGCGGCGGTTAAAATTGGTAACACTAACAAAAAATGGGTAGTAACCGGGTTTGCTACGCAAACCTACACCGTCAATAATTTCCTTACAGAACGAACCTCCTAAATGATGTAACGCTTACAAGATACCTCGCCCTTCAGACTAAACTAGACCATAAGTTTCGCAGATGTGGATTTTAACGAAGAACGGCTCGAGAAGCGGTTCCGGCAGACCATGGAAACAGTGTCGAAATATCCGCGGAAATCAATATACGGCGGCAACCGGAATCGGGCTGAAACCAAGGCTATATACAACCTGCCGGGCAACGATAAGTTTAACAAGGGCGAAATACTAGGCTCTCATCGAGCGGCGACAATCCGGCGTATGGAAGGCCAATCTTTGATTTTGGCGGCGCGGGACACGACGTCAGTCAATTATGACGGCCGGCGGGAGATGGAAGGCAACGGATACATCGGAGACAAGACGAACATGGGGGTAAATATCCCAGCTGTCTGGCGGTAACCCCCGAGGAATTGGTAGTCGGAGTGTTGGAACAGACGGGATTTAACCGTGCCGAGTGGAGCATGAACAAAACGGGCGCGGCGGTAGTCCTTTTTGTTGTAATACGCAATGCCCCGGTTGACGTATGCATCGGTGGTCATCATACCGTTGAAGCCAGAGTTGATGACATTGGTGTAGTCCGTGATGGTCCGGTCATAGTCCTTTTTCTGTGCGTAGGCATCGCCTCGAAAGGTGTATGCCATGGCAGGCAAGAAGGGATCGTGGTAGAGCCTGATCGCCTGGGTATAGTCCGCTATCGCCCTGTCATAATCCCCTATGTCATAATAGATGAGGCCCCGGCTTTCGTAATCAGAGGCATCATCGGGACTGAACCGGATCGCGGTGGTATAGTCCCGGATTGCGCTATTGTAGTCCCCTTTTTGGTTGTAGGTATTGCCCCGGGCGGAGTACCATGTGCCGTCACCGGGGTCGATGCTGATGAGCCGATCATAATCCGCGATAGCCCGGTCGTAGTCATTTTTCTGAGCGTAGGCTTCGGCCCGCCAGCTATATACACTCGTGAAATTCGGGTCCAGGCGGAGCGCCTGAGTATAATCCGCGATGGCCTTGTCCCAGTCTCTGTATCTGTAGAGGTAAAAACAGCCCCGGGCGTAGTACATACGCGCGTTGTCCGGGTCAAGGCTGACAGCCTTATTGTACGCCGCAACAGCCTGGTCGGGGTTGCTGATATGGTAAAAAGAACTAATTGCGATATACGCGGCTGCGTAATCCGGGTCCACATCGACCGCCCGGTTATAGTCCGCTATGGCACGGGTTTTGTCGTCTTTGATTTGGTATACCCTGCCCCGTCCCACATAGGCCGCCGGGTCATAGGGGTCGTCAATCCGCAGAGCCTAGTTGAAGTCCGCCAGGGCCTTGTCGTAGTCCCCGATGCGGGTGTACGCGGCGCCCCGGTTCCAGCAGGCCGCCGCGAGGTTCGGGTCAAGGGTGATGGCCTAGGTGTAATCCGCTATCGCCTTGTTGTAGCCCGCTTTTTGTTCTTCGGTGATATATTCGGCGGACGTGGTTTCATCGGTAAAACCCTTGAAGTCCTCCTCGATTTGTACCTCCTCGGACACCTCGGCTGCATAGGCCCGCCCGCGCAGCATATAGGCCGGGGCCAGCGCGGCGTTAAGCCCTATGGCATCGGTAAAATCCATGACGGCCAGTTCAAAATCCCCTCGTGTGGCGTGGAGGATCCCCCTGTCAAGAAAGGCCCCGGCGGTTCCCGGCGCGGACGGGATGCTGGCGGCGGACCTGACCTTGGCGCTCCGCAGGTCGGCGATCAAGTTTTTCAAAGCCCGGTCGTTCCGGACGCTGAGCCGCGTGGAGCTTTCCTGTACCGCGGTTTCCACGTTGATGCCTGAAAGGCGGAAGCGGTGGCTGCCCCCGGCCTTGACGAACTGCCCGGTAATCACGTGCTGGGCCGCAAGGAACTTGCCGATGGACAGGGCGGTCTCGTTGCTCACGTCCCCGGACATCTGGAAGTTCAGTTCCCGGCAAACGTACTCAAGGTTCCGGTGGTCCGCCACTTCAAGACCGCCGTTCACCAAGGCCCCCCGCAAGTTCGTCCATGATATAGGCGGATACGTTCCCGTGTTCCGAATCGAAGGCAGCGATGACCACCCTGGTTCCGGCGGGCAGTTTCTCGGCCAGCTCCGCCGCCGACTGCTCGATGGCTTCCTCAAGGGAGAGGCTGTCCCCGTTCCCGCCCGTTGTGGCGCAGGACAACAGCGCAGCGGCAATTACCCCAACGATGATGTACACGTTCTTTTTCATTGATACTCACTCCTCCTCTTTACTGCCCGCTGGAAGTCCGCATTTCATCCTGAATAGTAAAAAATACCGTGCCTTAATTTTTCGGCGCGGTATTTCCAGATGCTGGCGCGGCATCGCAAGCTACCGAAACAGGAATATAGTATAGTCAATACAAAAAATTTGCGCAACGTGGCAGGGAAAATGATGGATGAATTTTAGTTTACAAAGGTTATCTCGGGATGTTTTAGCGCAATTTAAGGCCATGTCTTTTAAATTATGTTTATTTGGGAATACAAAAATCCTTCGTCTTGTCGCTTTTGTCTTTACTCATGGGGAAATTTTACCATGACTCGGACGGCTTGTGTCTACAAAAAAAACAGGGGGGCCGTCCGTACTTTTTGGACAGCCCCTTAAGGACAGAAGAAAATTGCATAAAAAGGAGCTTGACAATTTTTGTATAAGTGTGTAAAATGAATATCATAAAGTCCTATATGTTGTTGTACCGTTGGTAAAAGCAATGTAACGGCATCTAACGGGTCTGTGTATATACTTCACCGCTAAAGCGGAT
>JAITAW010000259.1 GCA_031283905.1 Treponema sp.
GCGCTCGGCGTACCCGTGTATGACGACACGCGCACGACCATTCCGGACCCCGCGACCCGCCCCGAGTTCAGCTTCAAGGTGTTGGACCTTATGCGGGTACAGATCGATTTCCGCGATCAAGGGAGCGCGCATCGCGCCATTCCGTACGGGTACAACGGCGCCGTGTTTTGCTATGCGACGGGGGCCGCGGCGGTAAGCGATTATGAGGCGCTGACGAAAAGCGTACTGCTTACCCGTTCCCCGTGGACATTGACGCTGCCGCCCGAGGCCGAAGGGAAAACGCTGTCCGGCGCGATGATGTGGCAGAACGGGAAGGGGAGAAAAGGGCCGTGGAGCGAGATTCTCTCGGTCATCATCTCGTGAGGGGGGAAAAGCGGGCATAGTTCCCGCGGCCTCCTGCGGACGCGGCCCATACCGGGCAGCGTCCATACGGGCAGGGAACTGCGGAGCCGCGCGGAACAACCGGGAGCGGCTCCGTAGTTCATAGTTCAAGGGTTTTAACGCAATGGAAAAAGGAGGTGGCATGGTATATTAAAACAAGCAAGACGGATATGCCGGTACGCGCATAAAGAGCGTATAAACGCGGAAGGCGTTCGTGAAAGCGGCCGTTGGCTGCGGGAACCGCCGCAATGGAACAGATTATATATGACAGATGGTCGTATGCAGAACTTTAGTTAAGGAGATGTTTTTATGAAAAAATTAGTTTTTGGGTGCCTATTCATATTTCTTGCAACCTTTACCTACGGTAGTCCGGAAATGGAATCCGAATCATATGATCCGGTAGCAGCCATTGCTCAACTCCCTGGCGTAGTGGTGTTTGATTTTACCGTACGCGCTAGGGATATAAGTGCGGATGAGGCAATTATTGTAACAGATATGTTCATGACTGAACTAGCTGCCAAAAAACAAGTAAATGTAATTGATCGTACCGTATTGGAAAAAGCAATGAGTTCTTTGAAATTCGGCTCAACAGATTGGTCTAATAGGGAAAAAACCACTCAACTTGGAGAAACTCTTGGTGCAGAATATTTGATGAATGGAACAATAACTCAATTGGGTACCAGTATAACACTCAGCATTACCGTCCGTGATATAAAGACCTTGGCTGTAATATCATCGGAACAAAAGCAATATACGGCAGAAAATATATGGAACAACGATTTGTCCGGTGTACCAGGACAGCTTCCATCTATTATAAATTCCCTATCAGTTGGAATAAACGCTGAACATGATAAACGACAGCAGGCAAAAAAGGCGCAACTGGCAAGAGAGGACGCGGAACGAAAAAAGAGAGAGGAAGAAGAAAGGCAGGCGTCCTATTCTTTGGTAGGAAGTTGGAGAAAAACTTATTCACATGAGTGGAGTAGTAATTTCGATTATAGAAATTATACTTCGGAATCGCAGGATGAATTACAGTTCTATTCGGATGGCGCATTTTCTGGAACTTCCCATAGTGTTTATCTTAAAGATGGAAACACAAATAGAGGGTATGCTGCTGAAGGTCGTACTGTAACAGATACTGTATACCGGGGCACATATATCCGTGAAGGTGATAGTCTTAAGCTTTCTTGGACTGAAGACAGAAAAAGAACATGGTGGGAAGAGACAGTAGAAACAGGGCTGTTTACTTCTAATAGATATGAGGTTGAGAAGTCTTCAAATAGTTCTCGCTCTGGTAGCGGGACATATACTCTCAATTTTGGAAATGAAGCTAAATATATAACGCTCCAGAATGGGAATACATTCGGCGGGGACTTCTATAAGCAATGATATAAATGAACAATCGCGGGGGAACAAATCCCCCGCGCCCCGGCAAGAAGCGACCCAAGGGGCGGGGTATTAAACCGGACGGGGCGAATCAACAAGCAAGGCGTTGGTCTTTTTATCCCGTTTTTCAGGTTTTGAAACCTGTAGCGAAACCAGCGTACCGGCGGACAACCGCCCAATCGCCCTTCTTTCCCCTCGTATAAGCACAAGCCCTTTTTCCGAACAGGCGTATCTACCGGCAAGAGGCTGTTGCCCCGCCGCCAATGGGGAAAGTGGAAAATCATCCGACAGTACACGCGCCCGAAGATCGGCGTTTGCGTGAGGAGATTCCGCCTTATGTTCGGCTTTGGCCGCGCCGTTGACGGAAAACAGGAAGCTCAACGCCGCCCGCTCCTTGGGAAGCCCGGCATCCGCCGACAGCTTGAGGAGGCGTTCCGGCGCATCGAGGGTGGGGAACGCGAAGTGGCACCATTTGGATTTTGCGTTGCCAGAGGCGCCGCCTCTGGCATAGCCGGAAGCCCGGGCATGGGACGAGAGGGGGCACAAACCCGATTGGGGGCAGGGCGATTGCGGGGCAAAGCCTCCGCGTATGAGGGCGTCTCTCAGCGAAGTGATGAACTCGCCTGATCGCGGGACGCCGGGTTCCACGACAAACGCCTGCGGAGCTAAAACGGCAAGCCTTTTTCCTATTTTGTCCGCTTCATTCTCCAGGGAGACCGTATGCGGCAGGTTCTGGTACATTTCGTTGAACACATTGACGGCAGCGGCCAATGCGGGCCTCTTTCCGTAAACCGGCGCATGTATATCGCCTTTAATGGTCCTGATTATCCATGCGGAATCAACTCCCGCAAGCGCGAAGAACACCTTCTTTCCCGCCTCAAGAACAACTTGCGTACGATCGATGCATCTGAATTCAAGCGGCATGCCCCGCAGTTCCGGCTTTGCAATCCAGAGCGCGATGACAAACGTCAAGGGACCTGAACCCAAATCGACTATCACGTCATCCGGGTCCAGACGCAGGGTCAAAGACGGGAGCAGCCGGCAAAGCCTGTAAACATTCCACGGGAAAAAGTAACGAAGATACGCGGACAACATGGCCGGTTTTCCCAGATAGGAAGCCGTACGGCTTCCCCTCCTGTTGGTGAGCAAGCGGGAAAGCTCCGCAATATCATCCGACAATTTGCGCCGGAACTGTCCGGGCAACGGGAAAATCCTGTCAACAAGCCGCGGAATGGCGTCAACAAAAGAGCGGGCATCGGCAGATAAAAAGGGAAAAAGCATCATACCGTGCATGGTACTGCTAGTTGCGCGAATTTGCAAGACGCGGAGTCGCTTCTTGCGTGTTGACGGCGTATATTTTTTGTATGCGCCGAGGACCACGGAAGACGCCAAGC
>JAITAW010000125.1 GCA_031283905.1 Treponema sp.
AGAGCGCAGCGTCCGGCGTGCGGGTGCGCGGTGAGCGTTGATATAGGCGCGTATAAGACGTGTTTGAGCGGCTGCAAGTACTGTTACGCTCAGTAATGTTTCTCTATAAGCTGCCGGGAAGCCTGTTTGATTCATAGAGCGCCGACCCTCCGGCTCGCGGGCTTTAGCCTGAAGAACCGCAAAAGCCTGTTTCAAAACAACCGGTTTTGGAACAGGAGCAGCAGCGGGGGTTTAATACCCCGCCTCCTGGGGCGTTTCTTACCGGGGGCGCGGGGGAATTTGTTCCCCCGCATACGCAATTCACGGAGAAATCTTCGATACCGCCGGGCTTGCCCGTAACGCCTCTTTAATCCGCGCATACCTTTGTGCTAGAATGAGCGCAAAGGAGAAACCATGAACATATTGGTCATCGGCGGGGCGGGTTACATTGGGAGCCATGTTACCCGCGAATTTCTGGACAAAGGATGCCGCGTAACGGTATTCGACAACCTGCATTCCGGTCTTCGAGACAACCTGTTTCCAGACGCGGCGTTCGTTTACGGGGATATATTGGATTATACGAGGCTTTCGCGGGTCATGCGCGATGCCGCGGCCTCCGGCGGGTTTGACGCGCTTGTTCATCTCGCGGCTTTCAAGGCGGCAGGAGAATCCATGGTAAAGCCGGAGAAGTATTCGGTGAACAACATCAACGGCGCCGTCAATATCCTGAACGCCGCAGTGGAAAACGGCGTCAAGTTCATCGTTTTCTCCTCCAGCGCGGCGGTTTTCGGAGAACCCCGCTACCTGCCCATTGATGAAAAACACCCGGCAAACCCTGAAAACTACTACGGGTTTACCAAACTGGAGATCGAACGGTTTCTGGGCTGGTATGAAAAACTCAAGAACATTCGCTTCGCAAGCCTCCGGTATTTCAACGCCGCGGGCTATGACGCGCGGGGGCGCGTCAAGGGCAAAGAACTGAACCCCGCGAACCTCATCCCCATTGTCATGGAAGCGGCGTCCGGCCTTCGGAATGAAGTGCGCGTTTTTGGCGGCGATTACGACACGCCGGACGGGACCTGTATCCGCGACTACATTCATGTAACCGATTTAGCCGCCGCCCATGTACTGGCTCTGGACTACATCAGCAAAAACGGGAAAAGCCTCACCGTCAATCTGGGGAGCGAAAAGGGAACCTCGGTACTTGAAGTCATCGAGACCGCCCGCAGGGTTACGGGAAAACCCATACCGGCGCATATCGCGGCGCGCCGCGCCGGGGATACGGCAAAACTCACGGCTTCGGCTTCCTATGCGCGTGAAACCCTGGGATGGGAAGCGCGGCATTCGGATATGGAGACGATCATCAGAACAAGCTGGGACGTGTACAAATGACCATAACCGCCGCGTTGCGGACTCTTGAGTCAGAGGACGCAAACCGCTTTTTCGCCGAACTCTACGGCGAAGAGGCGGAAGCCATTGCGGAACAGAAAAAGCGGTATGCCGCGCTCATCGAACAATTCAGGCGGCGTTTCGGCGATGCCGGCGGCGACGCCGGCGTCCGCGTTTTCAGTTCCCCGGGACGGAGCGAAATCGGCGGAAACCATACGGATCACAACCGCGGAAAGGCGTTGACCGCGAGCATACGGCTTGACGTTCTCGGCGTCGTCGCCCCGTGCGAAGAGAACAGCGTCTCAATATGCGATTCCGCCTACCATGAAGATTATACGGTTGCCATAACGGAACATCCGGCTCCTCCGGGCAAAACCGGCTCTTCCGCCCTTGTCCGGGGGATCGTTGCCGGCTTCAAGAACGCCGGTTTTGCGACGGGCGGTTTCAAAGGCTGCTTTGAAAGCCGCGTGCTTCCGGGATCCGGATTGAGCTCTTCCGCCGCGTTTGAAACGCTTATCTGCGGCATTCTGAACGCCCTGTACAACAACGGCGCGATTCCCATGGAAAAACTCGCGGCAATCGGGCAGTACGCGGAAAATGTTTTCTGGGGCAAAGCCTCAGGATTGCTGGATCAAATGGCATGCGCGGCGGGCGGCGTTGCCGCGCTTGACTTTGAACATCCGGAGTCCCCGTCGCTGGAGCGAATCCCCTTTGATTTTGAGTCCCGCGGCTACCGCCTTGTCATCGTAAACACCGGCGGAAGCCACGCCGGTTTAAGCGCCGAATATTCGGCTATTCCCTCGGAGATGCGGCGCGTCGCTTCTTTTTTCGGCAGGGACGCGCTGCGGGGCTTGGCCGTAGAAGACGTGGCGCGCCGCCTGCCCGCCCTCCGCGCTCACTGCGGCGACCGTGCCGTACTGAGGGCGCTCCATTTTATTGAAGAAAACAACAGGGTGGATGAAGAGATCAAAGCGCTGAAAGAAAACGACTTTACCGCGTTCCTGCGTTTGGCGCAAGCGTCGGGCGATTCTTCCTACCGGTGGCTGCAAAACGCGGCGGTGTCCGGCGCCATACAGGAACAAAACATACCGGTCTGCCTTGCCATGACGGAACTTTTTTTCCGGCTTCACGGTTTGGACGGGGCCCCGCCGCGCCCCGCGCCCCGCGCCGCGTGCCGTCTTCACGGCGGAGGCTTTGCCGGCGTGATTCAGGCGTTCCTGCCCCGGGAATATGTCGATGAATACCGCGCCTGGATGCATACGGCGCTGGGCTTCGCGGACGCGCGCGATGCGGGGCAACATCCCCCGGAGCGGCGTCCCGATCCGGTTTTCGTGATGTCTATCCGCCCCTGCGGGGTGCGGGAACTGATTTTTTGACTTGCTTCAAGCCGGTTCCAAAACTTGGCGCGGCAGTGCGCTTTGTATTTTTTGACTTGCTTCGGGCCGGTTCCAGAAATTGACGCGGCGGCGCGGTTTGTATTTTTTAAGTTGCTTCAAGCCGGTTCCAAAACTTGGCGCGGCAGTGCGCTTTGTAAAATTGTAAAATATGCCTTGACAACACTAAAAAACACGCTTGCGTTTTTTTAACTTGCTTCGGGGCCGGTTTCAAAACTTGACGCGGCGGCGCGGTTTGTATTTTTTAAGTTGCTTCAAGCCGGTTCCAAAACTTGGCGCGGCAGTGCGGTTTGTAAAATTGTAAAATATGCCTTGACAACACTAAAAAACACGCTTGCGCAAATTTTTCGTATTGACTATACTATATTCCTGTTTCCAGAGGCTGGAAATACCGCTTCGGAAGCTAGAAATACGGCTTCGGTAGCTTGCGATACCGCTTTGGTAGCTGGAAATGCCGCGCCGGTAGCTTGCGATACGGCTTTGGTAGCTGGAAATGCCGCGCCGGTAGCTTGCGGTACGGCTTCGGAAGCTGGAAATACGGCTTCGGTAGCTTGCGGTACGGCTTCGGAAGCTGGAAATGCCGCGCCGGTAGCTTGCGATGCGGCTTTGGTAGCTTGCAATGCCGCGCCGGAAACGGACGGCGCGTTAATCTTTAAAGGGGTTATTACCCCGCCGTGAATGGCGGGGATGCTGTATTTGTTAATAAGGAGAGAAAAATGAACAGGTATCCGAAAATGAAAGACGCGGAATTTGACGTGTGGTTCTACAAGCTGATTCAGTATGTGTTGAACATGACAAGCGGGAGCGCGCCCATATGGACGCACATTCCGGCGGCTGAGACTGAGGCCTTGAGCGCAACGTATACCGCGTGGCATACCGCGTATCAGGCGGTCCTCACGACCCATACGCCGGGCCAGACCGCCGCCAAAAACGAGGCCCGCGCCGCGAGCAACAAGGAGATAAGCTCCTTCTACCGGCGCTTTATCGAACATCCGGCGGTTACGCTGGAGCAGCTTATGGACGCGGGTTTCCAGCCTCCCAGCCCCCGCACGCCGGACGTCCCGCCCGCGACGTACCCGGAGGCCGAAGCGGACAGCTCGGTTATCCGCCAGCTTACCATCCACTTTCGGGACAAGGGGGCGGCAAGCCGCGCAAAGCCGCCCAAGGTGCACGGCGCGGAAATCCGCTGGGCCCTCCTTGACCACGAGCCCGCGGACGAAACCGAACTCACCGCCAGCGACTTTGACACGGCAAGCCCCTTTACCCTCACGTTTACCGAAAGCCTGCGGGGAAAGCGGGTCTATTTCGTGCTGCGCTGGGAGAGTTCCACCAATCTGAAGGGGCCGTGGAGCGAGATCTACAGCGCGATTATCCCGTAGCAAAATCCGCCATCCATGGCGGATTTTGCTATCGGAGTTTTGCCTTTGGCAAAACTCCGCCTCTCCGCAAGCGGAGAATAAGGGAAACAGCGGCGTCCGTGCCGCTTAAAGCGTCCGCTGATTGCGAACTAAAATTCGGCACGGATTTTCACAGATTATGAGGGCTTTGTGTGTGAAAGGGCCGCTTTAATATGAAAAAACGCATCAATCATAGCCGCGGCGGTCTGCTGGTCCTGCATCGCAACGGGAGGAGGCGCGGCCAATGACGGCCTGCTATCCCTTGATGAAGCCATCGAGCGGTCCGCAGAGGAACTTATAGCGGAATTGCCCGCGGGAACCCGCGTGGCCATCGCGGGCTTCAGCTCGGAGCATCAGAACCTGTCGGAGTACATCATGGACGAGCTGGCCGGGGCCTTGGTGGACGAGGGTATTGAAGTGGCGGACCGCCGGAACCTTGCGTTTGTGTACAAAGATCTCGGCTTCCAGATGTCCGGGGACGTGAGCGATGAGGAAGCCGTATCCATCGGCAAGTTCCTGGGCGCAAAATACGTGTTATGCGAAATGCCCCTTAATGTTTCTGAAAGAAATTTTGAAAAACACTATTGACAACGAATAAGAAAATTTTATAATATTGGAATCTGGAGGCTAAAATGAAAGGTTTATTAGTGGGTTTTGTTGGTTTGGTTTTTCTCGGCTGTATAACTGTTGATAATGTTAAAGAATTCAGAAATTTAGATTGGGCGATTGATCAGGCATGTTATAATATTCAAAATGATTTTAATGAAATGGCAAATGTCGCTGTTTTCGATATCATTTCACCATCTGCCCAGCTTTCGGAATACATTGTGGAAGAAGTGATGAATAGTTTCACAAATATGCATAAATATAATGTAGTGGAAAGGAGTAAAATATCATCAATCTTTCAGGAACAAGATTTTCAAATGTCAGGAAATGTGAGTGATGATACTATTCAAAGGATCGGAAATATATTGGGAGCCCAATTTGTAATAATGGGTTCTTTAGATGATGTTAGTAATTACTATCGCTTACGGCTATTTGTAATTTCTGTCGAAACTGGTGAAAGAAAATCATCTACTGCGGTAAATATCATAAAACCGAATGAGCAAATTGTATATCTTTCTGGCGATTCAGTAAAAGAAACTGTGGAAGAAGAATATGTGGAAAAAGAAAAGATAATTAAAGGATATGTAGCTATAGTTACAGAGATTGAGAAACTGCTTTCTGATGTAAATAGTCCTCAAACTTTTGTTATTGCTAATGATATGGATAATAATGACGCAAACGGAGATGACGGCGTTGTGTTTACAACAATTATGCCATATGATGACGCCTCTCCTCCTGAGTATATGTTTCGAATGATAAAAAGGTCTGGGAAATGGGTAATTGAAAATCCCCCTACCGTTGAATTTACCTGGGAAGACGAATATACTTATGAGAAAATAATTGAAGAGGTTATAGAAGCCTACAGCTTTATTTTAATCTTGCACAAAAACAAAGAAAGTTACATTTATTTGTGGATTTAGAGTGCGGGGCACTTCGCATAACAGGACTGTTTACGCTTCGCCGCAGTAGCGGCTCGGGGTTTCGTTCGCCTAGGTCATTTCGCTGCGCTTCATTCCCACGGCTTACTACACCCACAGTTTGCCAGCCCTAAAAATGCTACGCATTTTTCTATTCGGGCTGTCAAACCGTCGTAAACAGCCGGAACGTTATGTGCAATATGGGCTAAATTTTTTTGAACACACTTGAAAGAATATTGACAAAATCTTAGAAATAACATAATATTTTCAGACAAGTTTTTGGGAAAGGAGAATAAAATAATGACTATTGAGATTGAAAAAGAAGAATTGAAATTTAGAAAAATAAATAAAGACGATAGAGATTTGTTTGTTAAATTAAGGTTTGAATATTTTTCAATGAGTGATTTTGATATAAATGAATTTGAAAGGAATGAATTAAAAAATAATTTGATAAAATATTTTTATGAAAGTATCGAAAATGATTTTTTAGGAATGATATGTGAATATGGAAAAAAAATTATCGCAGTGGCTTATTTGGCAATAAATAGAAAACCACCAAATCCGAATTTTATTAATGGTAAAACTGGAACATTATTAAATGTTTTTACATATCCTGAATATAGGAACCAGGGAATAGCGACAGAATTATTAAAAAAAATAATTGAAGAAGCAAGAAGGGAAAATATAAATACAATATCACTTAGTTCAACTAAAGATGGAGAAAAGTTATATAAAAAATTAGGATTTAAGGAATCAGAATATAAAGAAATGAATATAAAATTATAATGTTAATAATGAGGTACGCCCATACTGCACATAACAGGACTGTTTACGCTTCGCCGCAGTAGCGGCTCGGGGTTTCGTTCGCCTAGGTCATTCCGCTACGCTCCATTCCCACGGCTCACTACACCCACAGTTTGCCAGCCC
>JAITAW010000085.1 GCA_031283905.1 Treponema sp.
TCGCCAAACACGGTATAAACGCCGGGTAATCCATGAGCGCGACCGGTTTGTCGCGAGGAAGATTCGGCTCAACCGTATGAACGAAGATCAGATCGTATAAGGCGGCCGTTCCCATGTTTGCGGGCGGCTCCAGCCCAAGAGAACGCGCTTCCATTTCCAGCCTGCCCTTTTCAACGGCTGAGAAAAGGCTGAAGCCGGCGAATTCCCTGAACGCGTCTTCAACGGTAAGGCGCAAGAACGGTGGGCTAAGGCTTTTCCGTACGGTTTGGGGCAAGAGCGCGGCGAAAAGCGCTTCGGTTATGTCAAGGGAGTCCTCGTAATCCGCGTCCATCGTATAGTATTCCAGCATGGTGAATTCCGGGCTGTGCAACCGCCCAACGGATTCGCCGTTGCGGAAACATTTCCCGATTTGGTACAGGTCAACGCGGTGGTCCGCGATGAGGCGCTTCATCCAAATTTCAGGCGAAGGCGTCAGAAAATAAGGCTGCTTTTTTCGTGTTTTTGTTGCCACCGGCGGCATGTACGTTGTCTCAAACACTTCGAGGCACGATTCCGGTATAAGATTGGGCGCAAGAACCGGCGTATCCGTTTCCAGATAGTTCCGTTCATCGAAAAACCGGCGTATACTTCTAATGATGTACGCGCGTTCCTGTAATAATTCTAAATCCACAATGGTTCCTTAGGGTATGACAATGGCTGTTACGGGCGGTAAAAATAATATATAGTATCTTCTATTTTATGCGGTCTTGTCAAGCGCTCTTTTTACAACGGCGCCACCGCCGGCATATAAACATCGACCGAAAATAAAATAAAGCGCTTTCGAAAAAGAACGATGAAGAAGACTCTCGCTATATATGCCCTATCAAAAACGATGGTACAATATATATAGTATCAAAAGCATAAAATCACGGGCGTGGAACGATGAGAAAACAGATTTCCCCGCATGAACGGGCGGAATCCGGGGCGTTCCGTGCATTGCGCGATCTTGTAATTTATATGGTAGAAATTTACAATACGTTGAGGCTTTTTAGAATGAAATTTTGAAAAGGCTCGTTATATTCTATGCTATTTTGGGTAAAAACCCGTATAGCGCCGAAAAAGGGGGCAAAATGGATAAAGAGCATTTGGATTTGGCGGTAACATTGCGCCATGAACTGCATCAACGCCCGGAGTTGTCCGGACAAGAGGTATGGACCAAACGGTATTTGATGGAGTTCTTGCAGAAGCGCACGTCCCTTGAGATTGTGGACAAAGGGCGCTGGTTTTACGCTCTATACCGTGTGGGCGAAGGCAAACCCAAGGCGGCATTCCGCGCGGATTTCGATGCGCTTCCCATAGACGAGACTATTGATCTGCCCTATGGCTCCCGGTTTCCCGGCGTGTCCCATAAATGCGGACATGACGGGCATAGCGCCTGTTTGATCGGGCTCGCGTTGGAAGTCGACAAGTACGGAGCCGATAAAAACGTCTATTTTGTGTTTCAACATGCTGAAGAAACGGTTGAAGGGGCTTTGGAGTGCGTTCCCGTGATAGATGAAGCGGGCGTTTCCGAAATATTCGCCTACCACAATGTGCCGGGCGTTCCTGAGAATGTTGTCATTATGATAGACGGTACGGTTTGTTGCGGTTCAGTCGGCATGACTATCAGTTTTGAAGGCGTTCCCGCGCACGCAAGCCAGCCGGAGGACGGACGCAACCCGTGTTTTGCCATTGCGGAGATCATCCGGAGCATCCCTGAACTGACCGACCCGTCCCTGTATAAAGGGCTTGTGCTGTGTACAGTCATCGGGATAAACGCGGGAAAGGAAGCCTTCGGCATGTCCGCCGGCAATGGCCGCCTGATGCTGACCATTCGCAGTCAATTTGACGAAGATCTTGACGAGCTGCGACAAAGAATTGAGCGCAAGACCAGAGAAGAGGCCGATAAATACAAATTGAACTATTCTTTTTCCTTCCGCGACAATGTTCCCTCAACCTTCAATCACAAAGAAAGCGCGGATAAGATGCGCCGCGCCGCGAAGAAACTGGGGCTTGGCGTACTTGAAGCGGATGCGCCTATTCGAGGATCTGAAGATTTCGCGTGGTTTACCAAGCGGATACAGGGAGCCATGTGCGGAGTGGGACTCGGGGTAGATAGGGCACCCATTCACACGCCTCAGTTCGATTTTAACGATGAGATTATACCTGCGGTGGTGGATTTGTTTCGGGCTTTACTTGACGAGTGAGGGCTTGCGCCCTTGCAATATTAACCTTTGCCGATGGCGTTGTGGCGCTATGGGCAAATCTCTCTCTGGAACATTCTCTTTTTGGTTGGACTGGTGGGCGGGGGATATACCTTAGTATCAGGCTCAAATTTTTTCAGATCCGGTACCTGCCCTATATCGTCAAACAGACTTTCGGCAAGATTTTTGACAAAGGCAGGGAGAAGGCACGGTAAGCCCTTTTCAGGCGGCTACTACGGCTATGGCCTCCACTATCGGCGCTTCAAATGTCGTAGGAGTGTCGGCGGCCATCGCCTTTGGCGGTCCCGGAGCGCTTTTCTGGATGTGGGTGATTTTTCTGGTAGGAGGCGCCACTAAATTCACCGAAGTTGTGCTGGGCGTTTACTATCGGCAAAAGAACGCCGATGGACACTATATAGGCGGACCCGGTTACTACATGACCAAGGGGTTCCCCATAAAGTCTGTGGGCAAAGCTATGTCCCGGGCCGGAGCGTTCGCCGCCATGGTATAC
>JAITAW010000151.1 GCA_031283905.1 Treponema sp.
ACGCATTTCCCTTTCAGCAAAAGAGAAACAACGCTTCCGCTTGACGCGACTGCTTTTCTGAAAACAATCGTATCATCGGCATCGTTCTTGATATGCAGTTCGTTATGCGCATATACGGCGCCGAAAAATTCCACAGGTCCGGAATCAAGCGTTAAATTTCTCGCATATACGGCGCCGTCAATTTTAACATTTCCCTGAATGACGACATCTCTTTCAAGCTCATTGCTTGTTTTTGGAAGAATCGCCGACTTCACCACGTTGTCTTTTAAGGCGACAATGGTCTCACCGATGCGGATTTCCGTCAATTCTTTTAATTCTTTCATCATAAACTCCCTTCATAACGATAATAAATCTGAATTTTGCCACAGGGAAAGCGTTGTTTTATAAACCCGTTGTTCCGTATCACCGGTTTTTGTCTCAAAATGTTTTTCCGCAAGAACAGCAAACGCCCTATGCAACGATTCTTTTTCTTCGGCGGAAAGCGGACGCCATGACGAATTCACGGAGCAAAAAGCGTCCGTTTTTTCCGCAATATGTTTTTTTTGCGCTTGATCTAAATATTCAGACGCAAACGTTTCGTGGTATTCCGCAGATCCGTCAATTTCATCGCGTTCCGACCAGAGAACGGGAATATACACCGGCGTTTTTTCTTGCCGCTCCTCTTCGAAAAGAAACGAATCAACAAGCGCGGTGAGACGGGATTCCTGCGTAATATACTCATGCAGCGTTTTTAAGACTTGTTTCGCTTTTCTGTTTAAGTTTGATATAAGCAGAAGTATTTTTGACGAAGCGTCCTCCCCCATTTCAAGCGCGCTCAACGCCGCCGAATTGCTTGTCTGTTCGCTTACGAGTTTTTTCTGCACTTTCTCGGACAACATAAAAGCGTTTTTGTCTAAGGCATAGATGCGTTTATAACATTCATCGTCAAGATCGGCGAAAAGCGCGACATACCTGGAACTTATCCTGTTGAAATCGATTTCCATGGTGTTTTTCTGAGCGGAAACCGCCTTGCCCTGCTCGCGAATAAGTCCAAGACCGGCTTTTATCGCGCTGTCCAGCGCCTGTAACTGCTGGGAAAGCTCGGTCTTTATAGCGCCGAAGAAGCCGTCAATGAGTGATTTTGAGACTTTTTGCGAGGTTTCCTGTATTGCCGCGCATTGAGCCGCATTCATTACGACAACCGAATGAGTCAGAGCGTCTATTGTTTTATTGCAGTTCTGAACACTGCCGTCAAATGGGCCGGTGTCGACATTGATAGTAACATTTACCGGGACTTCGCCCGAATAAAACGCCGTACCGGATCCCCCGCTCTGGCTTGCGGGGTAATTATACGACACTCTCCCGCTGTAAGGGAGGCTCGCTCTGTAATTCCGCCTGTAACTCATTGTTGCGCATCCTCCCATGAAGATTCATCGAACAGGCGGAGCATTTCCTTTGATATGCGCGGATCAGAAAGCTCCTTTTCACAAAGCGAGACAAATTCTTTTCTGACGGACGTTTTGTCTTCCTCGCTAGTGGCTTTCCACGTAAAGCCATCGGAAATACGGTCGATTTTAGACACGATAGGGGCTGCGTTTTGCCATGCGTCCGCGCAAGGGACATACACATTGTCAATGACATCGGCCGTATTAAGCAAGCTCTCTGCCTCCGAGAATACCGCCGGAATATACCTGCTCTCAAACGCCGCTCCATTGTCAGATGGAAGCAGAATGCCGTCTATCTTCTCATTAAAGGAGCGGCTTTCGGTTATGGAATCTGAAAGCGTTTTTAACGCATCCTTGGTCTTTTGCTTCAACTTGCCGCTTAACGCCGTTTGTTCAAACGACAAAACCTCACGAGAGCTACTGAACAGCAGGGAACTTTCATCTTTTAATGTATCAAAAACAATTTTTCTGATTTCCGCAAGTTGCATCGCCGGACGATCTATCTCTCGTATCCGCGTCTCAAGCGCTTTATTCAAGGACTGGAAGAGCTTGGCGTACCGTCCGCTTATCATATTGTAATCGGCTTCCATTTGCCTTTTTACGTTGTCCAGCGCTTTCACCAATTGAATCAGCGTCATCTGTTTGCTTGTCATCTCGGTATACGCCGCCACGATCTTTTGGCTTATCTGAGACTTTACCATTATGAAGAAGCCTTTGTCTACGTTTTCGCAAATAGTTTGCGCGCTTTGGCGTTCGGTCGCGATAACAGCCGTTTCCATCGCGGTGACAGCCGCCGTTACATTTTTGACATGGCTTTTCACCGAATCAACGGTTGATGCCATTGGAGAAGTGTCAACTTCAAAATATAAGTCGGCCATGATTATTGATTTCCCTCCAGAGAAGCCGGCTCCATGTCTCCGGCGGCTTCCCTCAACAAATCAATCGCAAAATCATCGTACATTTGCTGTTCAACTTGCGGCGGCGGCGGCAACTTTGCGTGTTGCGCGACATAAGGGCTTATGGCTATCAGTTTTTTTCTACGCAGGTCGAGTTCCTGGAGATGATCGGTTGACTGTGCGATATCACGGTACTCCTTGTCGCGCAACGTCGCTTCATAGTAGGGAATATAGCCAAACTGAGCCGCCTTCTCATCTATATTATCCTTCAGCCTGATCATAAATTCGCTGAATTCTTCCTGTTTTTGGTTGAACTGCTGCGCCTGCAACTCAAAACCGGCGATTATTTCTACGTCTTTGTTTTGTTGCAGTACTTCCGCGCTGTCAAGCGAGTGGGTTTTGTTCATTGCGATCTGGGTTTCCTGAAGCGCCTTGTACGTGTTGAGGCTCCGTATGTAATCGGCGTAAGTTTCCCTCATTTTGTTGATAAGGTCTGCGGCTTCGGCGCGGTTTCTGCCGTAAAAATCTTCGGTATCCCTGTGCCACTGGTTGAGGTAATCGATTTTCTGATCCTTAATTCCGTTGTAAATTTTCAACCGCTCTATCCTGTTTTCCGCCATGAGATTCTGGATGACCGGCGCCAGAACTTCTTCTTGGATTTGGTGCATTCCAAACGGCATGGACGTACGGGATTGATCTTCCGCAATCCATGCGGTGGAAAATAGATCGTACTTTACCCTTGAACTTGACTTTAACGAGAATGGAGTGTAGCCGTCAACGGAATCCTGATAGTCGAAACTCGCGGAACGGATTCGCTCGATTTCTTCCGCTTCAAGAAACGGCGAATACTGGTTGAAAGATGCTTTTAAAACCGTAGAAAATATTCCGCCGGCATAATCAATAATTCTATTCGCGCCATTCATCTTCGCTTTGCTGAGGATTTGCACGGATTCGGCGAGGCGTCCGATCAGTTTCTTGAAATACGCCGTCTGATTTTCATTGGCATTTTGCTCAAACGATTTCTTCATAACATGAAGGGAATGGAAGGCGTCTATTTTCTCCTTAAAACCGTCCGTATTGAAAACCGGAACAATCGGTTTGTCTCCCGGATCCGTTGCCGCGAATTCCTTGATAAATGCGGCCGTTTCGCTCCCCGGCAGAACCGCAGGCAGAGAAAGGGAGATGGAATCGCTGTCGTGCAGCAGATACCGGACGTTGCGCACCTGTCTGTCGATATTTCCCATGTAATCATAGACTTTTATATGCTGGATGGAGGTGGAATAATCAGACGTATCAACTTCTTCGGGCGAAGACGCGGTTTCAACCACCGGCGCTTCTTTTATGCTGTTTTCCAGACTGTTGAGAGATTCAAGAAGCTCGGCGGGCTTACGCACCTTGGACATTTTGAATTCCGTCTCTCCAACCTGACCTGTGTGATCAACCATAAAATTTTTGCGTTCAAAAGGAACCGTGGTCGCCACAGGAACATACACGACGCCCATTTTTTTTACACGGTAATTCCGGCGGATATCGTCATACGCTTCTTTAAAACCAAGCGCCTTTGATTCGTTCTCCTCCCGCGCCGTATTGGCCTTGTGTATGTCAAGAACGCCCTTAATGCAGCCAAGCGCGAGAATAAAACCAAAGGGGAAGAGCAGAATCCCACCTACAAGCCCCATAACTCCAAAAACGACCGTAATAATAACGCCTTTCTTTTTGTTTTTTTCAGCCAGCGTTATTTCAGAGTGCGCCGTCTCCAATGACTTTTCCAAATCCATCTCTTCTTTTACGATCTTTTTAGCCGCCTTTTTATAGTAGTCAAAAAGTATGCGGGCTTCGTCTTGGTACAGATTTATGGATTCCGCAAAAATTTTCCCTTGCATGCCGATCCTCCTAATTTCTTAACAATTTTCTTTCTTTAACAAGCATTTGCAACATTCTTGCCTCCGTTTCTAAAGAACCGGTCGTTCCCATAGGAACGGCGATGCCCACCGTTATGTCGCAGATATCCGATATTGAGTTCAAAGAATCCATTATCTTGTATTCCAGATCAAATCCTTCAAACCCATCCACCGGAGAGAGGTATTTGATTTCTTCGAGCGCCCGCGCTATGATGGTCTTGGCGGCTTCATATTCTGCGGGAAGGCTGTTTACTGAAAGCGATAAAATCTGCGCCCGCGCCTTTAATCCGGTGGAGAACTGGGTTTTCTTTTTTTCTTCCTCGCCAACATCGCGGGCGTGAGACGAGGCGAAAAAAGCGAGAAAGGCACAGATCGCGAATAAAAAGAGCAACGCCGCCTGACCGGTAACGGCTTTGTTTAGGGAAATGACGGCGTTTGAAAGCAGTATAATGACTATACTTGATGCGATGATATAGCTGGCGATACCGGTCCACATGACTGACAAAGACGGAATTTTACCTGAAAAATTGGCGATATTGATGGTTGAGAAAAAGATGGGAATGAAGAACATGAGATACATGATCCCGATAGAGATCCATGTGAAAATAGCCGCGTTCGTCAAAACCTTCCCTGACGTATTCAAAACAAAAGCGAGCGCCACAACGCCGGCACCAAAAAGGAATAGTATTATTCTGAACGTTAAAGATTGTTTCCTTGTCATTGTCTCTCCTTTTCCTGCTATGCCAACTTATTTCCGCACACGGCGCAGAATTTTACACCCAGTGGCACCGGCTGTCCGCAACGCGGGCATACATTTCCACATCCATCGCCCGCCTGCTCCGCCAAAAGCGCAGCGCCGCATGACACGCACCGCTTGGTTCCGGCGAGGTTGTCGCTGCCGCAACGGAGACATGGATTGTACTTGTTGCCGCAATAGGGGCAGAAATGAGACGTTGCTGGATATTTTTTCGCGCACTTTGAGCAAAACACCTCTTTTCGCCCCGTAAGTCCCGCTTGCGCGGCGGTTGCGCCGCCTGCGGCCGTATATGAGGGTGGTTGCATCATTGCGGCGGCGCCTGCGCCGCCCAGCATGCCGGTCATTGCGGCCGCTTCCAAGATGCCCATGCCGCCGACCCGAGAAACCGCGCTATTTGCGATGCCGAATCCCTGTTTCTGCTGCCATGTGTAGCCGGCAATATTCTGAGCGGAACGGTCGCTGAGCGCCGCCGCTATTTTTTTGCCGTCTTCCGTGGAAGTGTCAAGATCAACGGACGTAATGTAGAAGCCGGTCAGTAGCATGCCATACGATTCCCAGAATTCTCTCAATGGCTCTTTCAAAAACCGTGAAAGGTCGTCAAGACGGGCTGAAATAGTCGTAATGCCGACTTGATTTGTCTGCATAAATGCAATTACAACGCTCTTCGTTTTTGCGATAAGCGCACCCAGAAAGTGGCTTGTAAGATCGGGCGCGGTAAAATTGGTCAATGTACCAACCAATTGCACCAAAAAACGCTCCGCATCCTCAACTTTAAGACCATACCTGCCCTTTGCCGCAAGCGGAACCATTTCTCCGTATTCAGGATCGCGGTAACGCATGGTATCGGTGTGCCAGTCAATAGTAAGCGGCGCGGTTTTGTTTACAAACCATACTTCGGCGGTAAAGGGATTTTTCCCCCCGAAAGGTATACCGAACAAGTTACGCAACAAGGGGAGGTTTTCCGTATTAAGGGTATGTTTCCCGGGACCAAATTTTCCCAGAATTTGCCCTTTAGAGAACAAAACGGCTTCTTGAGATTCCCTTACAATCAGTTGCGTAAAAGTACTGAGGTTGTTGATTTTATTCTGACCGAACTTCCATGCAAAAACATTGTTCGTCGCATCGTTCCATTCGACTACATCTATGAAAGCCATCCAATACTCCCCTGCTATAGCATAGAAACCTCTGAAAATTTCAGTGTTCAGAGGTTTTCTTATAAAATTTGGCTGCAAGCGCTTTTTGAAATCAATTTATTTATTTTTATTGGAAAGCTCTCTTTTGTCAAGGCATATTTTAGAAAATTTTCAGAAGAACGCCTCTTTTCTTGAAAACGCCATACATCTAATGACGAAACAGAACGCGCAAGAGTTCGGGCGCCGCGTTCCCCGCCTGACGGCGCATGGGGAATCCTATGGCTTTGCGGCGGGAGGGCTATGCGTTCGGCGTACCGGTCATGCCTTAAAGAACATGGCTGTATCGGCTATAAAAAGAAGCGCCGCGATTAAACGCGCTTCATCCGTGTAAAATATTTCGTTTATATAGAGTGTTTTATTCATAAGAATAATATAACAAGGTGTTTTAGAAATATTTTTAGATTCTTCCGTTACCAATACGAACAAAAACATGAAAACCGCCGTAGTCTGGCGGTTTCCCGTTCCGGTACTCGGTAGGGCGGCAAGCCGTAAGCGCCGAGTCTGCTCTTCAGACGAGACGGCGCGGGCTATTCCCCACGTTTTCGCATGACATGTGAAAAGGCGTAAATTGTGAACTAAGAAAGCCCTCAAGGATTGGCGGATTGGGCGCGGAAAGCGGATGCGCTCTGGTCCGAGACGGGAAGCATGACGGACCTTGCGGAAGCGGATCTCGCCGGCATGAGGGTCGGCTGAAAGCAGCCGTCTTCGCAACGCGGGCGCTCTCCCTGCCGGTTGCCGGTTTTCACATCGCATTCACATCACATCCAGAAACGGTATGCCCACGAGACGCAGCGCGTCTTTCAGCACGAAAAGCGCCGCTTCGCTCAACGCGAGACGCGCCGTGGCGAGATCAGGGTTTTCCGCGTTTAAGATGGGGCAGTCGTGGTAGAATCTGCTGAACGCCTTGGAGAGGGAGTACAAATACGCCGCTACGAGAGAACTATCCATTTTTTCCGCCGCATCGGCTATTGCGTTGTTGTAGCCGAGAAGAGTTTTGGCGACCTCCCATTCGGCGTCTCCCGAAAGCATTTCCGGCTTTACCTCGGACCGCGCCGGCGTACGGTCTTTGAGCGAGGCTTTGCGCAACATCGATGAGATGCGCGCGCCCATATATTGGAGGTAAGGTCCCGTGTTGCCGTTAAAAGAGAGGGATTCTTTCGGGTTAAAGAGCATGTCTTTTGCGGCGCTCACCTGTAAAAGGTAGTAGTGCAACGCGCCCAGGGCTACTTTTTCGGCAATTTCATCAGGATCGCCGACCGCCTCTTCCCGTTCCTTCCCTTTTATTTCCTGAAGCGCCATTTCTTTCAGGCTGTCAAGAAGATCGTCAGCATCAACAACCGTGCCTTCACGGCTTTTCATCTTGCCTTCGGGCAAATTCACCATGCCGTAGCTCAAATGGTACAGGTTTTTCGCCCATTCGTAGCCCAGTTTATCCAGGATGCTGAAAAGCGCCTTGAAATGGTGTTGTTGTTCCGATCCCACCACGTAGATAAGGCGGTCGAAAGCCCAGTCCTCATGCCTGAAAATCGCGGTGCCAATATCTTGGGTGATGTAAATAGACGTACCGTCCTTGCGCAACAGCGCCTTTTCGCCAAGCCCTTCCGCAGAGAGGTCTGCCATAACAGCCCCGTCGTCAGCTTTGTAGAAAACGCCTTTCTCCAACCCTTTCGCAATTTCGTCTTTGCCGATCACATAGGTCTTGCTCTCGAAGTAGTAGGCGTCAAAGGAAACGCCGGTGCGTTTGTAAGTTTCCTTCATGCCTTTGATAGCCCCTTCGGACATTTTTGTCCACAGCGCCGACACTTCCTCATCGCCGGACTCCCATTTACGCAGCATGTCCTGAGCCTTTTCCTCAGCGCCGGGATCTTCTTTGCTCATCTGGTTGAACCGTACGTACCACTTTCCCACAAAGTGATCGCTTTTGATGTGTTCACTTTCCGGGCTTTTGCCATCACCGTACGTTT
>JAITAW010000235.1 GCA_031283905.1 Treponema sp.
GAGTATGATTATTTTAACGGCGCGGAGACTCCGGCATCGCAGATACAGACGGATGGCGCTTCCGCCGCAATGGAAGCCGAAGCCGGCAGTACCGCCGGCCCGTCTACGCCGTAACTATGAGCTATGCGTGAAAAAGGCATAGTCCATACACCTTTTTTGCCCCCGCTTGTTTTAACACGCCAGCGCACACGTTTATGGTCGCACCGGTTGTATACACATCGTCAAACAGTATAATTTCACTGGGCGGAGTTTGAAAGCACTGTATACGTTGCAAAAGATTGACCATCCTTTCCTTGTATCTCAGAGTTTTCTGGGTCTGCGAGGGAAGCCGTTTAAGACAACGGAACACAGGCGGCGCTCCATGTCTCTTTTCAATCAGGCGGGCGAGATATTCTATCTGATCCCAGCCTTCGTGTTTTATTTTTCCATGACGGGCAGGAACCGGTACCAGCGCCGGTTCTGTGAAATCTTCAAGAAAAAAGTGCAAGGCTTCCAGCAGTTTTTCCAGAAGAAAGTTGCCGACAGCTCTGTTTTTACCAAATTTATAAGCCGATAGAAGCGACCGGCAGGTTCCGGTATAGGGGAAAATAGGGAGCAAGCGGTCAAAGTTGCGTTGCCGCGATTCCTCCAGCTTTTCCACCTGCGAGACACCGGACTCTTCTCTGCACTGCATACAGAGACCGTTCTCGGAAACAAGCGGTTTCCCGCATATCAAACAGCGGTTTTCCAGTTCAACGGGAAATGTTCTTCTGCAGCCGGCGCACAGTCCGTACCAGGCGTCCTCTCCGGTGGCGAGCGGCTTTTTGCAGACCGCGCAACCGGCTGGAAAAAGGCATTCCCGTGCAAGCGCCGCAATGCGCATTATATCCCTGTATTTCATACGCTATAGTACGGGTTTGAACTGCGGGTTACTTCTTACAATTTCTCAATCCTGCATAATTCCAGTTCTTTCAGGCGCTTCTGGTCTACTTTTATATGGAGGTTTTTCTCTTGAGTTGGAATGACAAGCCCTTTCGGACCATTTTTAGTGCGGCGCAAAAATTTTGCGGGCGTGTAAAATAAATCCGCTTCCCCATTATTGCGGCATTTGGAATAGAATACGGCAAGGTTGCCCGCGTCAAGGAGGATGTCAAGCGGATAGGATTTACCTGCCCTTTGTTTAATGAACACATACGAGCCGGCGTAATCGCGTACATGGAGCCACAGATCATTGCCTTTAACATGGCGGCGCAACAAATCGTCGTTTTCAGCCGCGTCCCGTCCCACAATGATAAGCCACTCATTGCGCCTGAAAGAAAGACCCGGACGCTTGGCATCTGCTTTTCTGGTCTGCGCCGAAACAGCGCCATCGATGCCACCTGAACGATCCGCGCCAGCTCTGATCTTCTTTTGTAGTACGAGGGGATTAGTTTCAGTTAACAGGGTTGCAAGGGTCGTTTCAAGCCGATCAAGCTCCTTTTTTCCAGCGGCTATCTCTTCCCGCACTTCAGAAAGTCCGTTTTTCGCCTTGCGGTACTTTTCGTAATAAGCTTCCGCCTGTTGACTGGGACTTTGTTTTGCGTCAAGCTCTATCCTGATGGTCCCGCCTGTGTAGAAATTAAGCGCGTCAAGCCAAGAGTCTCCCATTTTAATGGAAGCCGCATTTGCGAGGATAATATCCGCATATTCCTTGAACCGGTTTGAGTCGGCAAAATCCGATTCTTTCTCTGCTAGTTTTTCAAGAGAGGCAAGTAGGCGGTTGATGCGGGTTTCAAATATCCGCCGCGCCTGTTCACGGAGTGCCTCAAGGGACAGTGCGCCGCCCTGTTCCGCGTAGAATGCGTCTATTTTTTCGTTAAAAGAACCGGAACCTTCCAGTTCACGGATTGCGTACGCTTTCGGCGCGGCTTTTCCCCCTCCGGCAAGCGCGGCTTCCGGATCATAGCGTCCACCCGTTACCTCATTCCGCTTTGGCAGCCGCCTCATAGCGTCAAGCACGGTACCCGTCTCATCAACGGCTATCACATTAGCCGCGTTTGACCACAGTCTGACATAGAGTTTTATCTGACGGGAACCGCCGCAACGAATGGCAAGGCGCACGATCCGGTTGTCGCTCAGTTGGATAGCCTCCTCTATCCAGCCATTCATCACGTGCGCGTTAAGAAACTGCGCAAAACGCAAAGGGTTGTCGCTTTTCGGGATGGATTTGAATGTCTCATGCATCCTGCATGCGCCAGAGGTCAGAGCGATGAGTATATTTTTTGTCCCCGTCCTTCCATGTATCTTGAGGCACAGTACATCAAAGGTTGTTTGTATAACCTTTTGAATTTGGGAGCCGGGCAAATCCAATTCCGAGAGAATAAGATCGATTTCTTTCCAGTTTAACGACATGCTTCCTCCAGTGTTGCATGAAAACAATAGTAGCATAAACGGTAGCACAAGAGAAGCTACGCGAAGCGGTGTACGGCAATTTGTAAAACAGTAAAGCTATGGGCTTGTGGAAAAGCGGTTAAAAGCCGCTTTTTCACGTTAATCCCCTATCGAGCGCGTTTAAGAAAAACAGTAAAAAATTTACAATCTTTTTCTGTCAATAACGAGCGATTCGTTCATTCCCTAATGGAGCTAATTTTCGGGCGAAACGCCCTCTCAGCCCTGCCGGCAAGTTCGGAGTCCGCCGGGACGGGCGCGGAAGTAATTTTGCCATGGCAAACCGGCTTCCGATGGAACCGTTGGTTGAACTCCGTGATGAAACGCGACAGTTCCCTAAAGTGGGTGAAGTTCGCTTTGTAATACACCGCTTTGTCGGTAGCGCCAGCCGGCCGTTGCCTCGCGTTCCCGTGAACGGACCGCCCTGTTCTCGCGCCGCCCGCTTCAGGCGCGTAACCCGCCGCGCGCTCATCCTCCTAGGGCGAGTTCACACAAAAGGAAAGATACGGGCAGGCTTGTCATAGCGGGCGCGAATCCCTCGAAATCCCTTGGGCCGCCGGAAAAACCTTCCCGCCTCTTTCCGCCTTTTATAGAGTTCCGCGCGAAACGTTGTTTCGCCGTCATACTCCCGCCGATGAACCCGGTTCCGTCGCCCTATCCGTCAACGGAGTAACCGTATGCTCTCGTGTCCCGATGGTTTCCGGAAGCGTCCGTCCTTCCGCCGCTTCCCGCCGGATCGTATACCCTCAAGGCGGTAACCCGTTTTTCCAAAGCCCGGCACCTGCTCAACGCTCCCCGCGCCATCACGTATAATTCCCCCTGGTTGTCCCATAGGCGGAGCAGGCGAGGCCTGTTCAGCCATAGGCTGTTCCCTACTTCGGCGTTGTATCAAGGGCGGGTGTGAGGCTAACACGCAAGCGTAGACCACGCCGGTCTATGGGCTTAGACTAGGCTGGTCTATGAGCTTAGACCAAGCTGGTCTACGGGCTTAGACGCGGAGGGGATACGGTCGAGTGTCAGCCTCGCACGTGGGTTAGTGTCAGCCTGACACTCGAGCGGGTGCGAGCCAGTCCGCCAGATGTACGCGAGGCGTCCCGCTTATTTAAAAACGGGACCGGCGATGTACCACACGCGCCGCCCTCTTTACAAAAAAGCGCCGTTCCAGTATAGTATTATTATAAAATACCTTGTGAGCAAAGATAGGTTCTGGTTTAACGAGGGCTTGATGTTTCCGTACACCGCGCCCTCGATCCCTATCGAGGGCTTTTTTTTTATTCACAGTGGGGTCTACTA
>JAITAW010000241.1 GCA_031283905.1 Treponema sp.
CCGGTCATATTTTGCCCCAAAAGAGAAAAAATTTCTACTTGCGAAAGAGCCGGATTTGACTCAAGCCGCGTGGTAAAAGAACTTAACGGCGACTCGTCAATGATAAGCGAAATGGTAACCGGCTCGTTGTCGGCGCGATCCCTGATCTCCGCGCGCGCCGAAATATACGGATCAAAGCGTACCTCGTTTTCATTAAAGGACAGAGTCCCTTCCTGAAGATAAAAACTCCGCTCAAAGTAAAACACTTCGCCCGCGCGAAGGGGGATGTCGCCTAACAGCAGGAGGCTGCCGGTAGACGTATCGTTTTCAATCTTGAGCGAAGCGCCCATATCGGCGCTGGCCTGTATGATGGGGAAATCCGCCGTGGGCCACAAAAATTCGAGTTTCCGCCCGCTGCGCACCGTAATATCCGTAACAAAAGAAAGAGGATTGTTCAAATCCACCAGCGGCGGCTGGTTCTCGAGTTCCTCAAAATTGAGCGTTACCACCGTATCCTGCGCGGTAAGGTCCCCGCCGGTTTTGAACTCGTTGTCTTCCAACGCAAGGCGCAGCGTCCCGGTGGCGTCTCCATGCGCGACAACGCCCATAATATCAAAGGCAAACGGAACCGGCGTGGAAGCGGGAACCGCGATGTCCAGGATGAAGGCGTTGGGTATCCACCGGTCAAGACGGAACCAGCCTGAAACCATGCCCGCCCCATAACCTACGGACGCGGGCGTGGGTCCGAACGTCATTTCCGCGCCGGTGATGTCAACAGTTATGGGAACCGGACGAATGGGATGCTTCAAATACGGAGGAACTTGCAACGCCACGCTCTCGCCTATGGCTTGCCCAAAGAATTCCGGCGCCGCAAGCGGACCCCGTATCTCGATGGAAGCCGTTACAAAGCCGCCTGATACGATAAAATCTTTTTGAGGGGGCAGGAGTCCCCACAAAGCCGTAAGGTCAACATACAGATCAGACGCGAAAGCATCGATGTCGCCGTTGGCAATGACGCCGGCGACAGACCCTCGAACCGGCGACGGCGCGGCAATATCCGCAAAAAAATCGCCCCCATCGGAAATCTGGAAGCGAATCATACCTGACGGTCCTCCGAAAAGGGAAATAAGCCCATCTTTATGGGAAAAATCAAAGGCAAAAGACTCGCTTGACTGCAAAACATCCAAACGGGCGTTATTGACAATGAATTTCCCATCGAACGCCTCCATAATATGCGGAATGTCACGCCATGAAGCGATCCGCCCATATTCCGCTTCTATACCGCATTCCAAAGTAAATATCTTCCCGGCAAAGTTCCCGTTGATCAGCATACGCGGCAACTGTACGCTGTCCAAATCTGCGGTAAACGAGGGAATGTCTCCCTGCAACCCGCCGTACCGCGCCTGTATGCCGTTCAGCGTAACTTTTTCATTGTCCGCCTCAGCCGTCCCGCTGAGATGAACTGCGGAGTCGGACACCACCGCGTCAAGCGAATCAATCGTAACGCGAGTGGAGAATGCGTCAATGGACTCCCAATCCATGTGCGCGTTTCCCGAAACCACCGCATTGTAGTCCTGTTCAAGAAAATGGGCGAGCCGCATCCCGTTTCCGGTAAGCCACGCCGTGTATCTAGGGTTTCCCTCGCTTTTTCCCAACATGTTTTCGCACGAAAGCTCCACATAGTACTGTTCCTCGCCATTTTCGTTCTGGAAGGCGATGACGCCGGAAATACCGGAAAAACCCCTGTCCCACAGCAGGGATGCCTTTCCCGTCAGCGCCGAGCCGTCGTTAAAAAGAATCATGGGCAGATCCGCATGATCCTGATCCACAGTTCCAGACAGGCGTACTGTTGAAGAAGGCGAAGCGGGCGTAGCGATATTCGACACATTCAAAGACAGAATGTTCACTCCCCACGAATCAAGCGAGTCAAACCGGAATGAGGAGTTGAAGCCGACATAGGAAACCGTCTCTCCTATCGGAACCGGAACATCATCCGCCTCGATAAAACCGGAGAGCGCCCGCCCGCCCAAGTCAATGGACGCATTAAACCCGTAGGACCCCTGAATATGCACCGTATTTCCGTTACGGAACATGCCTTCAACGTTGTAACTGGTGTTTTTATAGGAAACCGCCCCTCCAAATGAAATGTTGTTCATGTTCATAAAATCAGCGTAAAATAGTCCGTCCAGGAATCCGGTACCCCAATCCACACGCCCTTCGGTCACCTCAATACGCCGCTCCGTACCCGCAAGCGAGATCTGCGCCTGAACATTCCGGCGCCGCAGGTTTATTTCGGGCGCGTTGTACAAAAAATGCGTAAAATCCGTTGTAATGAAAATCTCGGTTGTAAGGTTGACTTCATGTACAATGCCGGCGGCCTGATCGGACAAGCCCGGCAGCGCGATGAAAGGACCGGCCATTTCCACGATGTCGGCTACGGTTACGCCGTTGATCGCGAGGGTCATGTCTAGGTTCTGCGGATTATAATCGTAGACGCCTTCCATAAAGATGCGCTTCCGGGGAGTCGCGCCTTCATCAGCGGCTGTCCCGTCATGTTCGGCGGCGGCATTCGCCTTTGCATCCGCCTCCCAAGCGGGTTCGGGACTGTTTCTGTTTGTCAATTCATCTGCGGACAACGACCATTGCAAGCCCTTGTCCCCCATATAAATTGACGCGGCGGGCGATACAAGCGAAACGCTCCCCAACTCTATGGAAGCGCCCGAAAGCAGCGCGGTTCTGCCCCGCGTAGCGATGTTCAGCCGCGTATGTGCGTCCGCGGTTTTGGAAAGGGTGAAGCCGGACACGGTAAGCGTTCCATTTGGGGCGAACGGCGCAAAGTCGATCCGTCCGCCATAGCCGAATGATCCCCAGTCGGTCCGCACGGACAGGGCGTTTAACCATATGGAGTCGGCGTCCCCGGCTCCGTCAACAACAAAAGATACACGTCCCACGGGCAAAGAGTCAGGGACGCTGCCGGAAAGACGGCCCTCATACCGGACCGTTCCGTCACGCTCCATCATGCAAGAAACCGCTCCTGATACCGTTACGCCAAGCCATTTCTGATATGGCTGAAGCTCCCCGTTGAGAAACACGAGACTTTGCGGTGAAAAATCTTCGGCGATCACGCTTGCCGAAATGCTGCCCGCGCCAAAATCGGTTTCAAGCGATAGATCAAAGGGAAACCGCTCGTTTGCGCTCGTGAGGTTCAGCGCGGCATGATCGCGTTTCAGGATGAAGCGCAGCGGCGCGGTGTCAAAAAGCGGGCTTGAAAAAGAAGCGAGGGTAAAGTTCGCGTCAATATCCGTAAAATCAAGGTTGCTTGACCAGCTGATATCCAGTCCTGAGGAAACAGGCATGGGGCGGTTGAACAGTTCGTCTAATTTTGATGATACGGCCGCCGCTTTGCCGCTTCCATTGAAAAAGAGCCGGTTGTTTTTTATCCCCGCGTCAATACGCAAACCGGAAGCCTCAAACGTGAAATCCCCGGCATCCGAGCCGGGCGTTTCTTTTGCGCCGCGCTTCAATGTCGCGTGAACCGTCCCGTTGTTGATCAGCAACGCGGCATTCTCGTTGAGCGCGTCTTTCAGCGCGAGCGGCGCGCCCTTTTGCCCCGAGAGCAGTTTGACAATATCCGCATCTTTTGCAAGATCAATAGTAAGGACCGGCTTGTCGATTCGTACGGTATGAACGGCTTTGCCGATGGAATCCGTCTTGTTTTGCATCAGCAGGGCGAGCATGTCCATGAGCGACCATGAAACCCGTATGCGGGAAATTGAGAACAATGGAAGCGGTTCCCCCCCGCCTTCCGCGCCTATTGTTACATTTCTTATGTCAAGCAGGTTAAAAAGCGTTGTTTTCATGGACCCGTAGGATATTTTTCTATTAAGCGCATATTCCGCCATGCCGATGACATCATTCCTGACGCCCGCGAGCATCGTATGCAATCGCGCCTCCGCCGGTTTGAACAGCGCCGCGGCTCCGGCCGCCAAAGCGACAAAGAAAAAAATATTGAGATAGGTTATAATATGATTGTTTCTCGCGGCTGCTTGATCCCGGTTCACACTGAGTATGTACAATACCATATGCAAGAGGAAAATTCCATAACGCAAACCACACAAACGGGCGCGAATGTTCTTTGCCGCCGGAGGCGGTGTTCTTGCGGCCCGCATCGCCCCGCCCCGCGCGGTGAACACGCCCCGGCGAATCTTCCGTTAGAGCGTACCACCGGTTCGCGGCGTGAGGCGCCGGCCTGACGGAAAAAATCTAAAAATATACCGGAACGCCTTGTTTTTTTTATACAGGTATGTCCATATTCTTCCGTATGGACATACCGGTCTATATAAACGAAACGTTTTGCGCGGATAAAGCGCGGTTAACCGCCGCCGGCGTCATGCCGGGCGTTATCCCCCCCCCCCCCCCATTGTCTTAAAGAGATTTTATATTCCGGCTTTGAAGCCCTTCAAAGCCCGTTTTTTCATTTCTTTTCCATTTATTTCTTTCTTTGCCAAAGAGTTATCCGGGGCCGCCGTCAATCGGGCAAACGGGATTTTGCGCCGTATCAGTGTAAAACTCAGCCAAAATTGCCTCCCAAATGAGGAAGACGCATCGCGCGCGGACAACGAGGGACCCATTGCCGTTGAGGAAATCCGCGCGTCTCTCAAGAACGGCGGCTATAACGGCCTCGCGGTCAACGCCGGTTATTTCCCGCTTCGCCCCGCCGCGGCCCGCGCGTTTGACAAAGCCGCCGGGCATGGCGCGCGGAAGCGTCCGTATGGGCCATCCGCCCCGGACTTAGGCAAATCCAACTCGGACTTAGGCAAATCCAACTCGGACTTAGGCAAATCCAACTCGGACTTAGGCAAGTCCGGCACGGATTTAGGCAAATCAGGCTCGGATTTAGGCAAGTTCAACTCGGATTTAGGCAAATCAGGCTCGGACTTAGGCAAATCCGACTCAGATTTAGGCAAACCCAACTCGGACTTGGGCAAATCCGACTCAGATTTAGGCAAACCCAACTCTGATTTAGGCAAGTTCAGCCCTGATTTAAAAATCTTTTTTTTAGCGCGGGGCGCGTATACCTATACCAAACCAACGATAAGGAGAAATCAGAATGTCGACAACGGGTGATTGGCTTCCGGCAAGCCGGAACGGAAAACTGGCGATGTGCCGCGTATGGATCGCGTACATCACCGCGGAACTGCGGACCCTGTGGGGCATTCCCGCGGAGCGGTGGACGGAGTTGGGGACCCTTTTTACGGCGGCGGATGGCTGGCTGGAAAAGGCGCAGGACGTAGCGGAGCGCACCCACGTTATTTCGGTGGCGTGCAACGAGGCTTTCGGGGCGCTGGAGGCGAAAATGCGCTTTTTCCGGGACCGCTACTTCAAGATGCCGCCGCTTACCAAAGAAGACTGGGCCGCGCTGGGCTTTCGGGAGAAGGACGAACACAACACGCCGGCGGGGGAACCCACGGCTCAGGTTAGGGCGGAGACTTTCCTGCGGGGGCCCGGGGAGCTTGGCTTCAGGATTGTCTACGTGTCGGGGGACCCGCACGACCGGGCCAACGCGGGTTCCCGCGTCTGGTACAGCGTTATCGCGCCGAGGGAAGCGCCGCCCGCGAAGCCGGAGGATCTGCGCAAAT
>JAITAW010000131.1 GCA_031283905.1 Treponema sp.
ATGGTGGAGCCGATGGCGCAAGTGTTGTCAAATCTTGGCGTAAAAAACGCGCTTGTTGTGTACGGCGAAGACGGGCTTGACGAAATATCCGCAAGCGCGCCGACGCGGGTATGCGAAGTACGGAATGGGCGTTTTTCATCGTATACCATTACGCCGGAGCAATTCGGTCTTGAACGTTGTAAAAAATCCGATATTGAAGGCGGATCGCCGGAAGAAAACGCCCGCATCACCAGAGCCATTCTTGCGGGAGAACCGGGACCTAAACGCGATGCGGTGCTGTTGAATTCGGCGGCTGCGCTCTATGTCGCGCATCCCGATTTTTCTATCATGGATGCCATTGGAGTGGCGCGGAAAACCATCGACAGCGGCAAAGCCGCCATGCAGTTGGAGCAGTTTATCGCCCGCTCAAATGGACGCCTCCCATGAGCGCGATTCTTGACGCCATTGTTGCTCACGTGTACGAACGACTGTACGCGGCAATGGCGGCGCGGACGTTCGCGGACATTGAGGCAGCCGCGTTCTCGCGGCGAGAAGGGAAACCGTCCTTTGCCTTTGAACACGCGCTTTCCGCGCCGGGGCTTTCGTTTATCTGCGAAGTGAAAAAAGCCTCCCCTTCAAAAGGCGTTATCGCGCAAGACTTTCCGTATCTCCAGATTGCCAGGGAATACGAAAAAGCCGGTGCGCAGGCAATTTCAGTACTCACGGAGCCGAAGTATTTTTTTGGAAGCGATGGTTATTTGCGGGAGATTGCTACGGAGATCGGACTTCCCGTGCTGCGGAAAGATTTCGTGGTAGACCGTTGGCAGGTGTATGAGGCGGCGGCGCTTGGCGCAGAGGCGGTTCTCCTCATCTGCGCGATCCTTGACCGGGATACTCTAGCCCAGTGCCTCTGCGACTGCGACCGGCTGGGCATTTCCGCGCTCGTTGAGACACGCTCGGAAACGGAAATCCATATGGCTGTGGATGCGGGAGCGCGTGTGATCGGCGTGAACAATCGTGATTTACATACATTTCAGGTAGACCTTGCGGCAAGTGCGCGGCTCAGGCGCTTTATTCCCGATTCCGCGCTTTTTGTGTCGGAAAGCGGCGTTAAAACCCATGCGGATATCCGCGTGCTTATGGAACACGGCGCGGGTGAACACGCGCTTGACGCGGCGCTTATCGGTGAAAGCTGTATGCGCTCCAGCGATAAAGCGCGGTATTTGTCCGAGTTACGAGGGCGCTAAAGGAAAACCTTTTAGGTAGACCTTGCGGCAAGCGCACGATGCGCGAGGCGCTAAAGGAAACGTGGAATGACCATAAAAATTTGCGGACTTTTCCGCGAAGATGACATATCTTTTGCAAACGAGGCGCTTCCCGATTACATTGGTTTTGTATTCACCGAAAGCAGGCGCTCTGTATCGATCCGGCAGGCAGCGTCTCTCCGCGAAAAACTCAATCCCGCGATTGTACCGGTCGGCGTCTTTGTCAACGCGCCGCCTGAGTTGCCGCTCTCGCTTGCGCGTGACGGCGTTATCGGCGCGGCGCAACTTCATGGAAATGAAGATGAAGCGTATATTATGCGCGTCAAAGCGAAAACCAACGTACCGGTGATACGCGCTATTCGGGTGCGTTCCCACACCGATATTGAAGCGGGTGAAAACAGCGCGGCGGACTACCTTTTACTCGATTCGAGCGGGGGGAGCGGGAAACGTTTTGACTGGAGCGTTATCGGCGCGTGTGCCAAGCCCTACTTTCTCGCGGGCGGAATCAGCGCGGCTACTATTGTTGGGGCGCTTTCCTACCGTCCATTCGGCATTGATGTTTCAAGCGGAGCGGAAACCCTCGGAGTAAAAGACCTTGGAAAAATGCTCGCGCTTGTCAACGCGGTGCGAATGGCTTCAACGCCATAACGAAACGCGGCGATACGTTCTATTGAGTAAATCCCAGCGTACTTATACGCGAGCAAAGCCTTTTCTAAAACTAACCGGATGGGGTATTGACAAGCGGAATGCTATGGTATATGCCTTTAAAAGGCATTAACCGTATTCCAAAGATAGTAAGGAACAAACATTTTATTCGCAGTGGGGTCTAATACCGCGCCCTAGGGCATCCCCTCAGGCGGGAAGGTTCATTAAGGGCGTAGCCCTTTTTGGGTTTAATACCTCGCCCCTTGGGGCGCTTCTTACTGGGGTGCGGGGGATTTGTTCCCCCGCATACGCAAAAAGATTTCAAGGAGAAATCATCGATACCGCAGGGCTTGCCCTGCGGTTGTTCATTATATGCTTTTTCCTCTTCGACAGGTTGACGGTTTTTAGCAGGCTTTACCGGTATCCTTCTATCCCAAGGTATCCAGGCGGCCGTTAGGCGGTATCGAACCGCCAGCGCCTTTCCCTACGGTATCTTTATATATTTTGAAACCGCGTCCGCCGCACCCGGCTTCTTGTACGTTGACGATGTCCGTACCGTTCCTTTCAATTATTACCCGGCTTTCCGGCCTTCTTTCGGGCGGTTCACGTGGCTTTCCTCGGCGTCTTCCGCGATATACCGGATCGGGCCCGGTTTTCTTTTCAACGCTTTTTCCCCGCCCGCCGGATTGCCGGCGGGCCGCGCCCTTACGGACGGTATCCTGCCGCGATACCGTCCGCCGCCCACTATTCCCGTAAGTATTTTAAGGCAATGTACGCGGCCCGTCTTCCGGCATCGATCGGTTCGGGATGTCTGCCTCCGTTTTTACGCAACGCGCCGGACTCCTTTTGGAGAATCGGTGGCATTTTACGAAAAGCGCCCGGTTTTACCCCCTACAACCGTTTGAAAACAACCGCTTTGGCTCCGTCATCTCTTTTTCCTTTCCCACGCCGTCATTATACCGTCCTTGTGGTTGTTAAAATTATGGATATTGTATGGGCGGTACCGCACATAACGGGACTGTGCTTCGCCGACCGCTGGGCGGACCGTATCCCGTCCAAGTAGATCAGTCGCTATGCTTCATTCCCGCGCCGTTGCTTCGGGCAACCGCCGTCAAACAAGCGCGTCTCTTGTAAAAGTTTTTGTAAGAGGCTATAGTATCCCCCATGGAAACCATGAAACGTACAGTAACCTGCGGAGATCTCCGTGTGGATCGCGCATACCAAACGGTGGTATTAAACGGCTGGGTCCACCGGAAACGGGATCACGGTGGCATTACGTTCATCAACCTACGCGACCGCTACGGCATTACCCAAGTGGTTGTGGATACGAAAACGGACACCGTAGTACCCGCCGCCGCTACAGTGCCCGATTTAAACGCGGTGGCGGCGGAACTGCGCAACGAGTACTGCATAGCCGTGGAAGGGGTCGTCAGATTGCGTCCTGAAGAGATGGCTAATCCCGCCATGCCCACCGGCGCCGTTGAAGTGCTTGCGTCAAAGATCGTCATCTTGAATAGATCGGAGCCGCTCCCTTTCCAAATTGACGATGAGATCAATGCCAGCGAAGATCTCCGGCTCACCTACCGGTACCTTGATATGCGTTCAGAACATATACAGAGGCGCATCAAGCTGCGAAGCGATGTCACCTTCGCGGTGCGCGAGTTTATGATTAAGCAGGGATTCTACGAAATAGAGACCCCCACCTTTATAAAACCAACGCCGGAAGGCGCGCGGGACTACCTTGTGCCTTCCCGCCTGTATGCGGGCAAATTCTACGCCCTGCCTCAATCGCCCCAACTCTACAAACAGATACTCATGGCGGGCGGTTTTGACAAATATTTTCAGATTGCCCGCTGCTACCGCGACGAGGACTCCCGTGGGGACAGACAGCCGGAGTTTACCCAAATCGACATAGAAATGTCCTTTGTGAGCAGGGACGATGTTCTTTCCATAACGGAACGGCTTATGAGGTATGTTTTTATGAAAACACTCAACATTGCGCTCCCCGAACGGTTCAAACGTCTTACATGGAAGGAATCGCAGGAAAAATACGGCAGCGACAAGCCCGATCTCCGCTTTGGCATGGAGTTGCGCGACTTTGCGCCCTATGTCGAAGCGGGCGGCTTTCAGGCGTTTAAGGACGCGCTTGCCGGGGGCGGCGGCGTCAAAGCGCTTGTGGTACGCGGCGGAGCGGACTATTCGCGCAAGCGGATCGAGGAGCTTGAAGCTCACGCAAAGATTTACAAGGCGAAAGGCATGGCGTGGATGAAAACGACCGGTGACGCGGCGCACAACGTTGCGCTGGAAGGCGGCGTTGCAAAATTCTTCACGGCAAACGCCGGGGATATTATCACAGGGCTTGACGCGGCTTCAGGCGACATTATCCTCATTGTTGCCGATGCGAAGCGGAAAATCGCCAATGCCGCGCTTGGAGCCGTACGCGCGAAGCTGGGCAAAGACCTGCGCCTCGCCGATCCCCGCGCGTTTGAATTCGTGTGGATCGTGGATTTCCCGCTCTTTGAATTCAACGAGGAGGAAAACCACTGGGAAGCGGCGCACCACCTGTTCTCGTATCCGCAGGAGCAGTACCATGATATGCTGGAAAGCGATCCGGGCGCGGTTCTGGGCGATCTCTATGACCTCGTTCTTAACGGGTACGAGTTGGCGTCAGGCTCCATCCGGGTGCATAATCCTGAACTCCAGAAGCGTATTTTCTCCATTGCCGGTATATCCCCGGAGGACGCGGAGCGGAAATTCGGCTTCCTTACCAACGCATTCAAGTACGGAGCGCCCCCGCACGGCGGTATCGCGCCCGGACTTGACCGCCTCGTCATGCTCATGGCGGGCGAGACCTCCATTAAAGAGGTCATTGCCTTTCCGAAAAACTCCTTCGCGGTAAGTCCTATGGATGACTGCCCCTGCGAGGTTGAACAGAAACAGTTGGACGAACTGCATGTGGTTGTCCGTACGCCATGATACGGCTGGCGCTTTTATTCCTTATATACCTATCGTTTATTAGCCTCGGATTGCCGGATTCTTTGGTGGGTTCGGCATGGCCTTCAATGTATAGCCAACTCGGTGTCCCTCCGCATTTCGTGGCTATATTTCGATTGTCATCTGTAGCGGAACCGTTGTCTCAAGCGTACTCAGCGCAAGACTTATCGGGCGGTTTGGGACCGGCGTAGTAACGGTCGTAAGCGCTTCAATGATCGCCGCCGCGGCGCTGAACAACTACGTTGCCTTGCATTATAAAGCGAAACACATGAGCTGGCTGCACTGTTTCTGGGGCATCGGCGCTTCGGTATGACCGCTTATAATGGCGAGCTATTTAACACGCGGCGAATCATGGACGGACGGCAGCCGGACCATGGGCGTCCTGCAACTGTGCCTTGCCGCCCTGTTATTCATCACGCTGCCCTTGTGGAAAAAAAGCGCGTCCCAAAACGGCAAAGAGGCGCATGGCTGTGGTATCATGCCCCAACTGGCGGATATTGAGGATGATACACCGTTCGCTATCTTTATGAATCCTAAACGGATACAACACGGAAACCGCAAAGGGATAGAGATAAAGAAGTTTGACGCTACCACGGAAAGTCTTGAGTATGGGGAATTGTTCCTGCGGTTCCGTAAGCGGGACGGATTTCTTGTTACCCGGCCTGCGGGGAACATGGTGATCCTCAAGACTAAAGAGGCAAGCGGCGGGGCTTAATAGTCCGCTCCTTTGCCTAACCGTCCCCTTATTTCGTCAAGAGTTTCATCGTTTGCGGGGCCTCCTTTGGGATAACCGGAATAGACATAGGTGTTATGCTTGAAGCTAAACCAGAAACCAACGGCTAGTAATTGCAGGCCGATTTCCGGTGAGACAAAACAGTAAACCCATGTCCCGATGATTTCCGCCCTACATTTCAGGCGTGTAACCACTTTTTGTATGTCCTCTTTTTCAAGTGGCGGGAGAGGCTGGCCGGAATTCCGGTAAATACTATGTAGTAATATAAAGTGTTCAATTTTAACCGTCAAACTCACAGATATAAATATCCGTTCCGCCGTAAAAGTAATAAAGTAATAAAGTAATAAAGTAATAAAGTAATAAAGTAATGAAGTATGGCGGGATGTTTCTTCATCCCTTCGGTGGCGCCGATGGCGGGGATGGTTCCGGCGATCCTGTTTAACCGTTCCATAGGCTCGCTGTAGGTTTCGGGATTGGCGGCGGTTACCAGTAACTGGCTGTAGGGGATAAACCGGGCGGCTTCCTCGGTCGGTAGTATATAATCGTTCTTTTTCATAGTTCAATCCTTTGCGTTGAATTACCCCGGCGCAAGACCGGGGCTTACAAGGCCGTCAAAGTTCTCCGAAGGGCCGAGCATATCGGAAATCATGCTGACGGCTGACCTGTCAATACCAAACTCTTTAGTAAGGCTTTGAAGATAGTTCCCGGTCTTTGTAACCGTTGGCGTTATACCTTTCATTGCTGTTTATTTCGATTTCCATTTTAGAAAGCTGTTAAACTGCCCTATGATTTCTTTGGTGGCGGCTTCGCCTTCCGGCCCTGCGTGATCCGGGTGATACTGCATGAGTAATTCCCGGTAACGCTTTTTTGCCTCCTCTACGGATTGGCAATGTTCAAAGTAATTCATTCTGAAACCTCCTGAAATAAATAAAGCTGGCCACCGGGAAGGGCGGGATGGGGAATAGTGCGATTTGCGTAAACTTTATGAATATACGCAACATAATCTGACGCTTCCTTTTCTGTTGAAAAAAGCGGCTGTATTTGAGACGTGAACCAAAAGGCAACCGGGATAAAACCAGAAAAGCCCTGGCCTCTTGTTTTTTTATGTGGGTAGAAACCAATGCCGGCCTATGGGAACCTAAAGCTTCTTCGTAAAAAGTAAACTGCGCCGTTACCTGTAACAAACCATAAAACCCCCTGTATGCCCTCGGCGCATGGCCGGGGGCGTTATGGCTAGACAGCGGGAGTCGCCGGAGTTGCTGCGGCCTGCTGACTAAAAGAGCAAGAGTTACATTTTGTGTTGTCTTTGCAAGACAGACAGACAACACCCGGAGAGAACAGGGAGGGCAGCAAGCCGACCATCCGATCAACGGCTTTAGGCATGGAAAGCCCTAATGCCCAGGCAAGGCGGCGGACGGAGACCGCCGAGAGTGCGGAGAACTGCGGCGAATAGAACCGCTTTTGATTGGTATGCATTGTATACTCCTTGAAAACCCGATATGAAACCGGGCGGATATGGCTGGAGCTAGGCCAACCATGAGCCCAGACCCGCCCCTTTGTTTTTCCTCGGTATGCAAAGGGATTTACGGAATGAATGTCCCGGCTATGGGGGCGTTACGTGGGGGTTGCGATTATGACAGAAACAGGCAAGGTTCTCCAGAGATCCGCAGTCTGCGGGGAACTACCCGGCCAGATATGCCGTCAGGGTTTTGCACCCCGGTATAGTGATTACCCGCTTTATGTTGTAGGCAAGAAAGGTCAGGGAAAATTCCCCCGTCACATTCCGTAGTCCCCGGGTCAAACAATACCCTGCCTCCATCCCCCGTTTTTCCTTTTTTGCAGGCTTCCCGGCTGCTAAATACCCCCTGTCCGGCGGCTTTCTTATAAAAAGACGGATATGGCGTTTTTCCCGTCGGACGCACGGCCAGGTTCCGCCCGGCTCTATAGACGTACCGTCCGTTGCGGCGCGCCGCCGGAACGGACGCACCGGACTCCGGGGCCGGAACGCGGACGTCAAAATCCGTTCCCGCTCTATGCGGCGCGGTTCCATGAGCCATGCTCTCCGCTATA
>JAITAW010000285.1 GCA_031283905.1 Treponema sp.
TGTGCGTACTGAGCGGCGGAAAACGGGGGGCCTATCACAACGTCTGGCGTAACCAAAAAATTGCTTGGAGGGCTGCCGTACCGTTGTGCGCGCTGAGCGGCAGAAAACGGGTGTCCCCATACCCGCGTCTTGCGTAACAAAAAATTTTTTTTACCTTGTTTCTTGCTTGGAGGGCTGCCGGGCCGTTGTGCGCGCTGAAAGGGGAGGTCATGGCAAGTACGCGGAACGTACCCGCACCCATAACCCCGGGCATTCTCAAGGCGTAACGCTTAAAAGGCCCCCGCGCTACGCTGTTGGCGGACGAATGGGGACATTCAATAAACCAGCCGGATGCGCTAAAATAAAAGTATGGAAGATCAGGTATTATTCACCCCTTCGGCGTTCAAGCACGGTGAGACCGAAGCCAGCATCTACCATGCCATTGAGACCAAGATCTATGAAGGCAGGATAAAAAATTACGACAATAAATTCGGTATCGCCGCTTTCAACGCCAGGGGGAATTTGATTGAAACGCTGTACAACATCGTTGACGATGAATGTGTTCAGATTCTTCACGCGATGAAGGCCCGTAAGGGCGTAATTACCCAGCTTGAGAGACTGGATGGAGGCGAACATGGCATATATGACCGATGAAGAAGCGGACGCACTGGACGAGGAACTGACCCGCGCTATCCCTGAATTAGGGCCGAATGGGGAGGGCTTTTTTCCGGCAAGGGCTACCAGATAATTGCTCCTGATAGGGATACGGCCCGTATTCTGAACGCAAGGGCAATAGCCCTGCGGCAGACTCCCGCCGAACTGGTAGCCAAGATGGTTCATGAGCAACTGGCGGCCTCCGCCACGCTATAGGGTGACGGAGGCCTAACGGGAAGGAAAAAATCAACGCGGTGCGCGCGGGTTTTTGATACGAAGCGCTCTTGTATCCGCGCGGGGCGCGCGGGTAACCACGCACGGAAAGAAAAGAGCGCGTATATACCCGCAAGGAAAAGAATTAGCCGGTACCGTCATCCGGCGGCGCTTCTTCATTCCAGCCGTCCAGTTTCCGGTGCAGGGTCTTTCTGCCGATGCCGAGAATTTCGGCGGTTTTGCTCTTGTTCCCTTGATGCGCCGCAAGCGTGTCCCGAATCACGATCTTCTCGGCTTCCGCAAGCGTTGAACCGAGCGGGATATGTATCCACCCCGCGTCATTCTTGCCCCGCAATGAACGCAGCGTGGGCGGCAGATCGTCTACGGTTATGAGCTTTCCCCTCGCCATGACGACCGCGCTTTCTATGCAGTTCTGCAATTCCCGCACATTGCCCGTCCAATCATAGGTGAAAAAGATGGAACGGGCGCGTTCGTCAATGCCCTCGATGGATTTCGCGTTGTCCGCCGCGAATCTCTTCAAAAACGCCGAAATAAGCAGGGGCAGGTCGTCCTTGCGCTCGCGCAGCGGCGGCACTTCGATATTTACCACGTTGAGCCGGAAATACAGGTCTTCACGAAACGTCCCCTTCTCAATTTCCGCTTTGAGATCGCGGTTCGTAGCCGCGACAACACGGACATCGGTTTCTATGGTCTCATCCCCTCCCACACGCTCGAACTTCCGTTCCTGCAACACCCGCAACAGCTTTATTTGAATGTTTTGGTTTATCTCGCCGATTTCATCGAGAAAGAGCGTGCCTCCGTTAGCGCGTTCAAAGATGCCGCGCCGCCGCGCGACCGCTCCGGTAAAAGCACCTTTTTCATGCCCGAAAAGCTCGCTCTCAAGCAGCGTTTCCGTGAAAGCCGCGCAATGCACTTTTATACAGGGTTTGTCTTTGCGCGGGGAAAGCTCGTGTATGGCGTTTGCGACCAGCTCCTTGCCCACGCCGGATTCGCCCGTGATAAGCACGGACGCCTTTGACGGGGCCACGCGGCTTATGGTGTCAAACACTTTGCGCATGGCCGCGCTTGTGCCGATGATGGTTTTGAACTGTTTGTCGCGTTCGGATTCTTCTTTCCAGCGGCGGTACTCAATTTCATCCTCGCGGTTTTTAAGCGCCCGCTTGACCAGGTGGGAAAGATGATCAAGGTTCGGCGGCTTGGTGAGAAAATCGTACGCGCCGTTCTGTATTGCGGCGACCGCGTTTTCAATGGTACCGTGGCCGGTAAGCACAATGATCGGCGTTCCCGGACTTTCCGCCAAAATCTTTTTCAGCAGTTCTTCGCCGCTCAAGCCGGGCATACGCAAGTCCGTGATAACGAGGTCTATGTCGCCTTTTTGAAAGCGTTTGAGCGCCTCGTCCCCGGACTCTACGGCGACTACATCGTAGCCGTCCATTTCAAGTGAAGCCGCGAGACCTTCGCGGATGTTTTTCTCGTCATCGGCTGCCAAAAGCCTGAATTTCATGGTTTTACATTTCCTTGCATTCTACGACCGGTTCGTCTCCGCCGCTTTCTTTCACCGGTTCCGGCAGGCTCCGCAGGTCTTTCTGCACTATGGGCAGGCTGATGATGAAGCCTGCGCCTTTTCCGGGCTTTGATTTCACCGTGATTTCACCCTTATGCTCGTGGATGATTTTATACACCAGCGTCAGCCCCAGTCCTGAACCGGCGGCTTTGGTGGTAAAATACGGCTCAAAAATCTTGGATAAATTTTCTTCGGGAATGCCTTCGCCCGTGTCCGCGACCGTGATAAGGGCATCCGAGTCTTTTGCCGCGGTTTTTATGGAAAGTACGCCGCCTTCCGGCATGGCGGCAATGGCGTTCTTTATCAGGTTGAGCATCGCCTGTTTCATGTACCGCTCGTCAAAACACACCAACGGCAAATCTTCCTGAAAATCAATATTCCATTCAATATTGTTTTCTTCCAGCTCAAAGGAGACAAAATCCAGCAACTCCTTCAAAAAAGCGTTGACATCCCCTTCCGCCGGCTCCATGTCCATAGGGCGCACCGCAAAAAGAAAGTCCACCACAATATGGTTAAGCCGGTCGATTTCTTCGTTTATAATCCCAAGGTACTTTTCAAAGGTGCCGTACAGCGCCGCGTGTTCAACGAACCGCTCCTTATGCGCGTTTAAGGCTTTCTGAATAAGCTGTACATGAATGGAAAGGGAACCGAGCGGGTTCTTAATCTCATGCGCCATGCCCGCAGCCATGTTGGTAAGGCTTGCGAGGCTCTCCATGCGCCGCATCCGGGCTTCCCGCCGCCGCTTTTCAGTAATATCTTCTATGTGGATAAGCGAACCGGAAACATGGCCGTCCTGCACGAGCGGCAACACGCTCAAACTCAACAGGCGCAGTTGATTCGTATGTTCAACGTAAAATTCCTTGTCTAACGCCTTGTCCCCGCTTTCAAGAACATGTTTGAGAAACGGCGGCACTTTTTCATCGCGGATCATGCTCCAGACGGGCGGCTTGTTTTTCTCGCTTTTTTCATCATCCCCGGAAATGGGCAAATACCGTTTGGCGCGCCGGTTCGCCATGATGAGGCAGTGATCTCCACCGCATACCAGAACGCCCTCCCGTAGCGAATCAAGCACGGTCTCCAGCCGGTCGATTTCATCAGCGGCTGAGACCAGCAGTTCTCCCACTTGCTCGGCTCTCAGTTTATTTAATTTTTGCAAGGCTCTTTTTATAAATTGCCGCATAGCATCACCGGTTTGTGGAAAAATTATTGTGGATATTACTCTTCTTCTTCCGGCATTTCGTCTTCTTCATCCTCTTCTTTCTCTTTCTTAGGCGCCTTTTTTATCTTTTTTGCTTCGGACTTTTTTTCGGATTTCGGTTTGGCTTCAGGGTTGAAATGGGTAACGTAATGTACCAGCGCGATGTACAACATCACAATTACAGCCGCGCCAATCACTTGCCATGAAGTCAGCAATTCTATCAAAAAGGTTTTGAATTCGCTTGGAATCATTTCTTCCGCCATAACATAAAGGAAGGGCGCGCTGTTTGCGCGAGCGGCGCAAAGCGCTCAACAACGCGCCCTCAAAGTCTACCGTTTAAACTTGGGGGATTCCAGCGTGGCTTCGCCGCGTATGAAAGAGAACCACAGTTCTTTGCCCGTGTCTTCCCGAAGCGCTTTGTAGAAGCCCGGCAGGTCATTCACCTGTTTGTCGTTTACGGCTATGATCCGGTCGTTGCGCTGTAAGCCAACGACTGACGCGGGCGTCTGGGTATACACCTGGGCAACGTACAGTCCCCGCGCGTTTTTATCAAGTTTAAGCGCGTTGCGGAGTTCGGCGGTGAGCGGCAACACGAACACGCCGGGCCACAACTTTTTGTTGTCGGCCGCTACGTCATTGGTACGTTCATCTATGGTAATGGTGAATTTTTGCGATACCCCGTCCCGGAACAGAACGAATTCAGCTTTGTCGCCCGGTTTTAAGTCGCCTACCATAAGGGTAAGATGGTTCATATCCTTCACTTCTTTGCCGTTTACCGCGGTAATAAAGTCTCCGGCCCGAATGCCGCCCTTGTCTGCCGGAGAATCGAGGAACACCTGGGAGGCGAACGCGCCGCGTTGCCCTTCGGGAACGCCAAGCGCCTTCACCAAATCCCTGTCGGCGTTGATGAGCGACACGCCGAGCCAGCCGTAACTGATGGCGCCTTTTGAGATGAATTCGTCAATGGAACGTTTCGCGTTATTAATCGGAATGGCAAATCCAAGCCCCATTGAGCCGCCTGCGCCGTTTTTAGTGGCGATCCATGTGTTGATGCCGATCACTTCGCCGCGTATATTCACCAACGCGCCGCCCGAATTTCCCTGGTTGATGGAAGCGTCGGTTTGGATGAAGTCGTTGATGTTGTTTGCCGGACCTCCGCTACGTCCGACTGCGCTCACAATGCCCATCGTAACGGACGACATATAGCCGAGCGGATTTCCCACCGCGATCGCCCAGTCTCCGACTTTCACAGCGTCAGAATCGCCCAGCACGGCGATGGGCCAAGAATCCGTGGTCTTAAAGGAAATCATCGCAATATCTTTGCGGTCATCTTTTCCAACAAGGACCGCAGGGTACTCTTTGCCGTTGCTCATGACAACAAAAATTTCGGTTGCGCCGTCAATCACATGGTTATTGGTGAGTACATAATACGCCTCTTTGTCTTGACGAACTATGATGCCGGAGCCGAGTCCCTGCGAGCGGTATTCCCGCTCTTCAGAAGAATCATCGTTGCCGCTATCGGGACCAAAGAAGAAATCCCACGGAATGCCGTTGAAACGCGGCGTTTGCTGTTTTGTTATTGATACCGTGTTGATCTCCACCACGCTCGGCAGCACTTTCTCCGATACGGCGCGGAAGGCGTTCTGCAAGCCTTCCGCAACGGAAAGCGCGTCCGCCGGAAGTACGGCCGTCCTGTTTTCTTCCGCCTGAGCCGTTATGTTCATATTCGGCTTCCAGTACGGGAAAAAAAAGAAAGCCAATAAAAATCCAAAAACAACGCCTATTAGCACGAGGCTGAATACAAAAATATTTTTTGAAGACGGCTTTTTCATCAGTTCCATATGAATGCTCCTGTTTGCTGGTATGGTTAAGAGAATCTCTGAAAACTGCCGTTGCCGCAAAGCAACGTCCGCTCTGCGGCGCGCGCCTCACAACGCAACTTCGTGTTTTTAGAGGTTTTCCTCTTTAATTATAAACTATAATAATGATTTTTACAAATGGTTACAATGGGAAAGCCGGAAACCGGAGGCGTTTTTCGTCTTCACTTTCCATAAATATGCTCAAATTCGTGGAGCAACTCCAACGCTTTGTTTTTGCACCCTCCGCATACGGTACCGATTTTGGTCGCTTCCTGCAGCTGCCCCCAGGAACGCGCCCCTTTGTGGAAAGCGTTTTCTATATCTTTGTCCGTAACGCCAAGACAATGGCAGATTTCAGTCGCCGCTTCTTTAAGCATACCCGCCCTGCCGGTCTTTGCAAGATAGTCATCGATAGCGGCGCGGAGCGCCTTGTCGCCCAGTACGGAACAATGTATCTTGTGTTCGGGCAATCCGCCCAGTTTTTCAACCAGTTGTTCCGGCTTAATAGTGTACGCCTGGGTAATGTTCATGCCCTTTATTAGTTCCGAAAGCATACTGGTAGACGCGATTGCGCTCGCGCAGCCGTATGTCTTCCAGCGCACGTCGGTAATCACATCATCTTTTATTTTAAGCAACATGAGCATCTGATCCCCGCACCTGACGTTGCCGGTAAGCCCGCGTCCATCAGCAGAAAACGCCGCTTCATCGCCAAACAGCACGTTTCGGGGGTTTGTGAAATGCTCTTTCACCGTATCTGAATACAGCCAGTTCATACGAGTACCTCCAAATTTATGACTAATAATATAATCTATTTACCGGAGGTATTCAAGTATCAGGCGGAGCCTGTTCCCTTTTTCGGCGTTGCCGACAAGGGCGGATGAGAAACTGCAAGTCTTGTAAAAAAATTTAGGGAGAAAACGAGAAAACAGCGGTTTAATGTCCCGCCTGACAAAATATATGTCCACCGCAAACGCGGCTAACACCTACGCATTAAGCCCCCCGCCATGGATGGCGGGGCACTATTAAGTTAGAGTTTGCGGTAAGCAGGCCGAGGCTGCTAGAACCGGTACCCCACGCCGATATTTATATCGGCGCCGAATGCTGCATCCTCGTAGTCCTTATGCACAAGCGTGAAAGCCCCCAAGATCCCCGCGTGCGCATACAGATTTCCGGTGATGGTATAACCGGCAATGTAAAATACAGTTACTTGGTCTCTTAGAACGCTGCCTTAAATGTCAAACTACCAGTAACGCCATTAGGAGCAGGCAAGGCAACGGCGGTAATGTGATCCAATGGATTTCCTGTCCATGCCGTAGCGGCATTTTGTTTTTTGTATTGGCTTGATCCACGGAAATAGCCAAAGACAATACCGCCTGTCATTATTGCGGTGCCTATAAGCATTACAACCGTACCTGTAGTGAGACTTTTCGAGTCACCCGTCCCACTCGTCGCAACAACGATGCCAATAGGCACCAAAGCTAAACCTACTCCCTCAAGGCTTGCGGTCAATATCCCGCCAAAGAGGTCATTGTTTTTGAAAGACCAAATACCAAACGCCGTATTCAGCAGTGCGGCTTTCGATGCCCCTGGGTCGTAATTTCCGCCCCACTGCAGCAAGTCAAGGTTTAAACCGCTACTCGGATTTAAAAATCCGTTTGAAAGACTTTGCGCGCTTACCGCACCGGTAAGCACACAAACCGTAAGAAAAACAAAAAACAGCTTTTTCATAAGCTTTTATCCTCCGCGGTCTTTTCCCGCCGTCAAAGTGTTCCGGCTATGCCGGAACCTGTAAGCTTTCATCGGTTACATATCCCAAATACTCCCATTCGCGCGGCGCGTCTGACGAACGGTGGAAAAAAACATACCGCCGGGCCGTCTTTTCCCATGCCGGAATCTCAAAACCGGGCGGCCCGCCCGATTTGCGCTTGTATTGGAATACGCCGCCGTTATGAACATTTATCCATGTGCCGCTG
>JAITAW010000294.1 GCA_031283905.1 Treponema sp.
GCCCGTATTTCGCCGGACATACTATATGATATATCAACACCGATACTTTGTGTGCCTTGTGTATATATTCTCTCTTTATTTCATTATATCTTCTTTCGCTTCCTTCCTTAACCGCCAAAGAAGCTCGGGGTGTTAAATCCCCAAAGATTAAAGAAATCACCACCTAGAAAATAAGGTCGCTCCATTTCCACGCCTCACTTACCCGCCTTTGAGCGGCACGAAACCCTATAGGTTTCTTTTCGGGTATACGTGGCGATATAATTGCGTTTACAGATACGCTTTGAACCGCCGCTCAATGTCGGAAATGATTTTGTATTCAATGGCGTCAACCAACGCCATATGGCTTGCGTCAATGATGTCCGTTGAGACGCCCACGGTTGTCCATGTTAGTACGCCATCCGTGGATTCGATAAGTACGCGGACTTTCGCGGCAGTCGCGTCTTTTCCGTCAATGACACGTACCTTATAGTCCGTAAGACGCACCTGAGAGAGTTGCGGATAAAAGCGTTTCAACGCGCCCCGTAACGCTCCGTCAAGGGCGTTGACGGGTCCGTCACCTTCCGCAGCCGCTATTTCCTGTTGCCCATCGACCAGAACTTTCGCCCAAGCGTGGCAGTACGCCGCAACGCCGCGGGCGGAGTGTTCGCTCACCACGCGGTAGTCCTCAATGGAGAATAGGGGCTGGTATTTGCCGAGTTCCTGACGCGCCATGATTTCAAAACTGCCATCCGCGCCTTCAAACTGCCAGCCTTCCGCCTCCAATGCCTTGAGTTTTGCGGCAACCGCCGCGATTGCCGGATGATCTTTGGTGACGCCCGGGTCGATTTTCTTGACCCGCTCGGCTATGGCGGAGCGCCCGCCGACTTCGCTCATAAGGAAACGGCGGCTGTTTCCAACCGTGTGCGGTTCAATATGTTCAAAAGAGCGGCTGACTTTGAGAATGCCGTCCGCATGCATACCCGCCTTGTGCGAAAAAGCCGACGCGCCTATGTAGGGCATGGAATCGGGAACCGCAACATTGGAGATTTCCGCCACCTTACGCGCCGTGGAGAAAAGCATCTCCAATTTGCCTTCAGCAATACAACGGCGCTTGAGTTTCAGTTCTATGCCGGGAATGATTTCCGCAAGAGCCGCATTGCCACACCGTTCGCCAAAACCAAGGAGCGTTCCCTGTATGTGGGAACAGCCAGCTTTTATTGCCATGAGCGTGGATGCGGTCGCCATGCCGCCGTCGTTGTGGAGGTGTACGCCGAGCTTTGCGCGAAGCGAATTTCCCGCCTCCCGCGTTTCCTCTCCCAACGCCGCCAGTGTCTCTTCCACAACACGGGCAATGCTGTCGGGGAAAGCGCCGCCATTGGTGTCGCACAGTACAAGCCGGTCCGCGCCGGACACAAGGGCGGTTCTGAGCGTGGAAAGCGCGTAATGCGGGTTAGCGGCGTACCCATCAAAAAAATGCTCGGCGTCAAAGATGACGGTACGGTTGTTCTTTTTGAGAAATTCGATGGTTTCGCCTATCATCGCGAGGTTTTCATCAAGACTAACGCGCAAAACTTCAGTAACATGGACATCCCAGCTTTTGCCGAAAATCACCGCCGCATTCGTGTTTGCGGCAAGAAGGCTCCGCACCTGTGCGTCTTCGGCTGCCGGTACGCCCTTCTTGCGGGTTGAGCCAAACGCGGCGAGTTCCGCATGTTCGAGCCTGAGTTTTGAAGCGAGCCGGAAGAATTCCATATCTTTGGGGTTGCTGCCCGGATTTCCGGCTTCGATCCAGCGTACGCCGAGTTCATCCAGCGTCCGCGCTATAGCGAGCTTATCCTGTACGGAAAAACTGATGCCTTCGCCTTGGGCGCCGTCCCGCAAGGTGGTGTCGAGAATTTCAACGCATTTGATTTCTTTAATCGTATCCATAGGAAATAAGTGAGCGATGGCTACAAGCAACCGGAATCCATTTTGAACTATTGCGGCGAAGAAGACTTGAACTTCCATACCTCTCGGTACCAGCACCTCAAGCTGGCGTGTCTACCAATTCCACCATCGCCGCATCAATGGAAACAGCATACCGTAAACGTTTATTTTTGTCAAGCGGCTTTCTCAAAAATCCGCAGACGCGGCGCGGGAATTAACGGCGTACCGGTTCAAACTTACTATCTTTTTCACCCTTCTTCCAGCCCGTACAACTTTATCTTATTCAGTACGGTTTTTCGCGTTACGCCCAATTCTTCCGCAACCTTGGTGCGGTTGCCGTTATTTCGCGCAAGACTTTCCCAAATAACTTTTTTTTCAATGTCTTCCAGAGAATATCCCACAGAGGCGGCGGCCTCTTTTTTGAAGCGATCGCGCTTATTAAGCGGCGCAGGCTTTTCATGCAGTTCAATATCCTCCGCCTTTATGATCCGGTCTTCTCCATAAATGAGCGCGCGCTCAAGAATATTCTCCAATTCCCTGATATTGCCGGGGAACGAATACGCGAGCAGCTTGTCAAGCGCTTCCGGGGACAGAGGCGGCGTTTCGCGCCCCATACGAAAAGCTGCTTTTTTTAGCAAAAAATCCGCCAGAAGCGGAATATCTTCACCGCGCTCCCGCAAAGGAGGCAGTTCCAGCCTGAACACATTCAGCCGGTAAAAAAGGTCTTCACGAAAGCGCCCTTCCTGAAGCATGGATTCCAGGCTACGGTTTGTCGCGGATATGATGCGGGCGTTGACTTGAATGTCGTTCATGCCGCCGAGTCTGCGGATAGCGCGTTCTTGAATCACACGCAACAACTTCACCTGCAACGGCATGGGCATCTCGCCGATTTCGTCAAGGAAGATCGTTCCTCGTCCCGCAAGCTCAAAAAGCCCGGTTTTCCGCGCAACCGCGCCGGTAAAGGCGCCTTTTTCATGCCCGAAAAGCTCGCTTTCCATGAGGTTTTCGTTTATCCCGCCTATATTTATCGCTATAAACGGTTCCGCGCCGTTATTTCCCCGCTCGTGAATTTCCCGCGCCGCCACTTCTTTGCCCGTACCGCTTTCACCGGTGATCAGCACCGTTACATTGGCCGCCGCGAGCTTGTCAATTCTCACGGATATTTCCCGCATTATTTTCGATTGGCCGGTTACGCCGGTTTTTATGGGGCTTGTACGTTTTTCAGCCTCTACAACATCTTCAAGACGTTTGTTTTTTACCAGCGCTTGCAATTTAATGATGAGTTCAGCCGGATCAAAAGGCTTGACAAGGTAATCCCTCGCGCCGGATTTGAGCGCCCGCACCGCGTCGGGAATATCTCCATGAGCGGACATCATTAACACCGGCGCGGCTATGCCTCGCTGACGCATCCATTCAAGCAGTTCCTGTCCGCTCATGCCGGGCAGTTTCAAATCCAGCGCCACCGCGTCAAAAGCCTCTTTTTCAAGACACGCAATCGCGGCTTCGGCATGTTCAACCCCAACAGAGTCAATATTTTCCAATGCAAGGTATTTTTTTAGAGACAATCGAATGTTTTTTTCATCGTCAACAATGAGTACGCGCAATCGGAGAGAAAGGGATTCGAACCCTTGGTACCCTTCCGGGTACACACGACTTCCAATCGTGCGCCTTCGACCACTCGGCCATCTCTCCAAAAGGGGCATAGCCCCAGTATCTTGCGGGAAGCGGCCCGCGCCTCACGGGGGCATAGCCCCATACCTTACGGGAAGTAGCCCGCGTCTCACAGAGATAAGTCCGCGAGTGCACTCCACAGCCGGAAAATCTCTCTCTAGATAGCAAAAATATGCCGGAGAGAGAGGGATTCGAACCCTCGAAACCCTTACGAGTTTAACGGTTTTCGAGACCGTCCGATTCAACCGCTCTCGCATCTCTCCTGTATTCTTTGCATACACACCATACACCACCTTGCTTGTTTTGTCAAGAGATGTAAACGCCCTCTGGAATTCTCCGAAGTAGTAGGTCAAGCAAGGTTACAATGTGTAATGTCGTCAGTATAGCATAGCTGAGTGCCGAATGTCTACGGCGTGAACTTGTAAAAATTTTTGTGTAAACGGCTATACTACCGCAAGGAGCGGGTATGGCCTTTACAGTGGAAGTCGGATTGGCCGGACATCTCGGGTATGGGAGGCATGGCCGGGTTGAAAAACCGCCGACAAACAGCCGGAACGGGAAAACGGCCAAAGACCCGGCGATGGCCGTTGGCTATCGAAACCCTCCGGGACCGGAAGGGCGGCAAGCTCGTCCCTGCCTAGAAGCCTGCCGTTGGCGATTATCTTGATGTTTTTGACGGGCTGATTGCGGCCACACTAACGGTGACGGAAAAGTTGGCCATGGCGGCAGTAGAAGACCGAAATTTTGGGCATACTTTATTCCTTTCGGCGGCCCGCCGTGAATCCGTCACAACTCGTTTCCAATACTTTTAGCGTGAACACGCTCTAGCAGATATTCCAACAGACCGACAAGGAACCGTCCTGTTTATCTGTTCCCACTCTGTTTATTCGTAGCGAGGTTTAATACCTCGCCGCTCTGCGGACGGGGAGGTTCATTTTCAACCGGTCTTGATACTATTGATATTTTTAATCATTTGTAATACTTGTTGTTTTCCATCGGGATCATAAATCCAGTTATTATCAAACCCGTGTATTACATTTTCGTTGCCGCTG
>JAITAW010000007.1 GCA_031283905.1 Treponema sp.
GCGTCATCTTCCTTATAGGTATGCCGGCGCTCGCTATGACCAAGAATCACGACCTGAACGCCCAGGTCTTTGAGCTGCAGCACGGACACCTCTCCGGTATGCGCGCCCTGCTCCTCCGCTGCCATGTCCTGCGCCCCAAGGAGGATATTGCTCCCCTTAACTATGGCGCCTACGGTTTCCAGTGCGGTGAACGATGGCGCAACAAGGTACTTGTGCTTGCCGTCTTGTAACCGGCTAACCAGCGCCTGCGCCAAATCCGCGGCTTCGGCGCGGGTTTTATGCATCTTCCAGTTACCGGCAATGTAATAATGTCTACTCATAGTTTTCCTTTATTTTCCTTTATGATTCGAGGGGCGTTGCCCTTTCATGGACGCCGCCTCTCCGGGTGGTTACCCTCTGCACACTTCGATGCCGGGCAGTTTTTTGCCTTCCAGCAGTTCAAGCGATGCGCCGCCGCCGGTAGATACGTGGCTCATCTTGTCCGCAAGATGGAACTTGTTGACGGCCGCAACCGAATCGCCGCCGCCGACTACCGTAATGGTACCCTTTGCCGTGGTTGCCGCCACCAGTTTGGCGACTTCTTCGGTGCCTTTGGCGAAAGCGTCAAACTCAAATACGCCCACGGGTCCGTTCCACACGATGGTCTTTGCCTTGTCAAGTACTTCCTTGTATTTGGCAATGGTTTTCGGTCCCACGTCAAGCCCCATAAGGTTATCGGCCAGGTCAACGCCGTCAACCGCAACCGGAGCCGCGGCCGCGTCAAACGTTTCCGCGCCCACCTGATCGAGCGGCAGCACGATTTCCACACCGGCGGCCTTTGCGGCGTCAAGAATTTTTTTCGCGGTTCCGAGCTGATCGTCTTCCACTAAAGATTTGCCTATCTTGTGTCCCTGCGCCTTAAAGAACGTATACGCCATGCCGCCGCCGATCACGAGCGCGCTAGCGTTTCTCAAAAGGCTTTCCAGCACCGCGATCTTGGACGAAACCTTCGCGCCGCCGATGATGGCGATAAGCGGTTTCTGCGGATTGGTTACGATGGGTTCAAGGTACTTCCCCTCTTTTTCCATGAGAAAACCCGCTACCGATACAGGCACGAATTTGGCGATGCTTGCGGTGGAAGCATGATCGCGGTGCGCGGTACCGAAGGCGTCATTTACAAAGATATCGCCGTAGCCGGCAAGCTCTTTGGCGAGTTTGTCGCGGTCAACGGCTTCTTTTGCGGTCTCTTCCTTGTGGAAGCGGGTATTTTCCAGCATGATGATGGTACCATCAGGCTGTCCATCAATGAACGCCTTTTGACCGAAGCAGGAATCCGCAAATACTACGGATTTGCCGAGTTTTTTTGAAAGATATTCCGCTACCGGCTTCATCCGGTGTTTACCCGCGATGTACTTGTCGTAGTCAAAGGTCTTGCCGTCTTTTTCAGCCTTTTCCTGAGCTTTTTTGGCGTCCTTTGACGGATCGCCCAAGTGAGACATAAGAGTGAGGGTTTTTACGCCCTGATTCAGAATGTACTGAATGGTGGGAATAGCCGCGGTGATGCGGGTATCGTCCTGAACAACGCCCTCTTTCATGGGAACGTTGAAGTCTACGCGCATAATAATCCGTTTGCCTTTAAGGTCAACGGATGTAACTGTTTTGATAGCCATAATTGCCTCCCGATTGGTTTGAAAATTTTTGATTGCACTTTTTTATTCGCGGAAGCGGTTGAATGCCCGCTCCTAAATATGACGCCCGCCCTAATACGGGGAAATGCGCGGAAACGGCGCGCCGGTTCATTTGAAGGCAAAGGGGAGCTGCCGGAAAGAATTGTTACATCCACTTCGCAACATCCCCATCATGCCCATGCTTTGGTTGCGCTTATTTCTTACCGTTGATGTACTTCAGCAGATCAACTACCTTGTTCGAATACCCCCACTCATTGTCGTACCATGACACCACTTTGAAGAAGCGTTTTTCACCCTTGAGGTTGTTTTGGCTTGTCGCAAGATGGTCGTAGATCGAGGTGTGAGCATCATGAATGATGTCGGTAGAAACGATTTCCTCATCACAATAGGCGAGGATGCCTTTAAGATAGGTCTCCGAAGCCTTCTTGAAAGCCGCGTCAATTTCCTCAATAGAAGTCTCTTTTTCAGAACGGAAGGTAAGGTCTACGACCGAACCGGTGGGAGTCGGAACGCGGAAGCTCATACCCGTGAGTTTGCCCTTGGTTGAAGGGAGAACCTCGCCCACGGCTTTAGCCGCGCCGGTGGTGGACGGAATGATGTTAATCGCCGCCGCGCGTCCGCCGCGCCAATCTTTCTGGGAAACGCCGTCCACCGTTTTTTGGGTGGCGGTGTACGAGTGAATGGTGGTCATAAGACCGGTTTCAATGCCGATGCCTTCTTTCAAAAGAACATAAACAACCGGCGCCAAGCAGTTCGTGGTGCAACTTGCGTTGGAAACAACATTGTGCTTTGCCGGATCGTATTCGTTCTCGTTTACGCCGATAACAAACGTCTTGATCGGCTTTGCCGGATCCGCGGATTTGCCGGGCGCGGAAATGACAACCTTCTTCGCGCCTGCCGCGATATGGCCGTACGCCTTCTCATTGGTGTAGATGCCGGTGCATTCAATAACGTATTCCACGCCGAGATCTTTCCACGGCAGCGTATCGGGCGTTTGCCCCTTGCCGGAGATACATTTGATCTCATGTCCGTTGACCACAAGGACGTCTTCGCCTTTAGTCCCGATTTTTGCGTTCATCTTCCCCTGGGTGGAGTCATACTTAAGCTGATAGGCAAAATACTTCGCGTCTGTTGAAAGATCGACAACCGCCACAACGTCAATTTTGTCTTTTCCGAGTAGATCCTGCCCTACGAGAGCCTGAAATACAAGGCGTCCAATACGCCCAAAACCGTTAATTGCTACTTTCACAAAAAACCTCCAAATAAAATGTATGATTGGATTGTAGGATAAAAAGTACAAATAGTCAAGTGGAACCGTGGAACCGCGCAACAGAAATGACCGGATAGCGGCGTCTCTATTTTCCCGCGTAATTGTATACCGCAACCCCTTGCGATTTTGATAAAACCACCGTGTCATAATACAAATATTGATACCCGCGATTTTTATACTTATCGAAGTAATAGATATCATTGTGCCAATGTCCGCACCACCATTGTTCGCACAAAATCATGTCGTCCACTTCGTCATTTAAGACGGCGACCTTGTCAAAAAATTTGTCGGTGTTCGCCGTTTTATAGTGGGCTTTCTTGTTTATGCTATTTGGTCCGGTATGAGACAGAACAAAATCAAAAGACCGCTCTTTCTTGAGCAGCGTAAAAAGCTCCTCTTTTTCCCAATCCGACCAGTATTCGTTTTCCCACCAGCTTACGTTGGGGGTTCTATACGCTGAATCGACTGATAACGCGCCGCCCAACGCCAAAAACGTAAACCCGTCAATGGCGTATTTTTTCCCCCTTTTGAGGTACGCGACAAAAGGCTGCTCGTGTATTTTATAAACCGTTTCCCCAATGCCGATGTCGACTTCCTCTAAATCATCCAGCATGCCGAGCATAGGCTCGTGGTTGCCGATAACGCACAATACCGGGAACGGACGGTATGAGAGGACGTGAAAATTATAGGCGTCGGCTTTCTCGTTCTTATGCCATAAAAAACCTCCGTCTCCAAGTATGATATGGTACCGTATGGCGTCAAATTGTTCCTGCCCATACCATGAGATTAATGTTTTTTTCGTAACGCACGATAATTCGCCCGCCACATTTGCATGAAAATCACCGGAAAATAAAATCGACATTTTTTATCCGTTTTGAAAAGGGATGCAACTTGTAAAAGCCGCTCCTCTCTTGTTCTATCATGCATGCGCCGGGCGCGCCGGCTACAGCATATCCTTAAAAAGCGCTTCAACGGCGTGTTTCGGCGCCGCGCCTATGTGTTTTCCGGCAATCTTGCCGTCTTTGTACACAACGAGACAGGGAATCGACGTAATGCCGTGCCGTGTTGCCAGTTCGTCCTCCTCGTCAACATTCACTTTGCCGACCTTGAGCCGTCCTTCATACTCCGCGGCAATGTCCGCTATAAGAGGGGCTATCATCCTGCACGGTCCGCACCACGGCGCCCAGAAATCAATCAGCATCGGAAGAGGGGATTGCAACACCTCTTCGTCAAAATTATCCATACTTATCGTTGCTTCGCTCATACATACTCCTTGTTTTCTTTTACCGGGAGCCTTATTCAAAACCGCGGACGCCTATAAAGGGCGCGGCTTGACTGAAAGCCCTTTTCAATAGAGGCGGTTCCAAAACGTCAAAGCTTGAAACCACGCCCCCAATATACCATTTTTTTCCTGTAGAAACAAGTACGGCGGGAACCTTGCCGTAAAACGGCTCCACGCGGGACGCAGAGCGCGGTATATTTTTGAGCGGGTTGAACAAGCATTGACCGCTTACAACACAAAGCCCGAATTACCGTAGTACGCGGTAGAAGCGTTTAAAACACCGGCAAATATGGCGCGGTATGAGCGGTAAACAGCCCGCGCCGTTATTGAAGAAAAAGCGCGATTTCATACGCCGCGACTCTCCGCTAAAGGTCCGCCGCGCCGTATCAAACGTTATTCGCCAAAGGCCGTACCTATCGACATCGGCCTGTCTGATTGTCATGGCGTCAAATCCTTTTTCCTCTAGAGATAATTATTTTCTGAGGGAGCGTCTTGCCGTTTTCAATATCCTTACTCATGCGGTCAGCAATAGACGCTTGGAAAGGGCTGCACCGACCGTCATAGTTCCACTTTTTGGCAAGCAGTTCCCGAAGATCCCGCTTGTTACAATCGAAACCCATGACAACGACATCTTTGCCAAGTTGAAAACGTCAAGCGGTCTTGTTACGAGATGCGGGAGTCTTTGTCGGGAGATGCGGTACTCTCGGTCGAGAGTTGCGGTACTCTTTACCGGGAGATGCGGGAGTCTTTAGCTGAAGATACGGCGTTTGCGGGGCGCTTCCCGTCCATGAGGGGCGGTTGGCGGTATTTCGGGGAGCGGCGCTGGACGTCTTTGCGTTTACAAATACAGTTCTTTTTTTGCGTGTTTATTGCTTATGTCTATAAATATACGATAGGGTTTGCCGTTTTTATAATCCCATTTTGTTATTTTTTCTGGAACTATTTCTATTAAGACTTCCGTTTCATTATGCGCATGTTTCATACGAGTTCTTATAATGTTTTTTATATAGTTCCATTATTTCATTATTTTGTTTATCATTTGTTCTCCCAAGAGCGCCGGCGATTCCTTCTGTTTGAATATTGTCAACGCATAACGCGGCATTATTATTTTCACAAATTTGTTTATATTTTGTTAAATCGGTCCCCATCTGAAAAAACATTTTATTTTGATAGATAATACAACTCACAAGCCTTACCGTAGGACGGTTTTGACTGCCGGTTGCCAACGCCATTATGTTAGATTCTCCAATATGGGCATATGTTTTTTCCAGTTCGCTTTGATAATTTAATTCCATACGGCTATCCTCCGCAAAAGTAAAAATCAGGTTTAAGTAACGCCCTCCGGCTGTCGTCTGGAAGACCGTTAAACGCCGCCTAACCATATACCACGCTTATCGTATTTGTCAATATGTCAACAGCATGCGGCGCGGCGTTTGGAGCGGCTCACCGCACGCCGCTAGAACGCCGCCTCTGGCGGAGGCGCACCGCTCCGCCGCTAGAAGACCGCCTCTGGCGGCGGAGCGGCGACCGCGTCTTCCAAGTCGAAGTCTGTCAAAGCAGCGCCGGCTATTTTTTCCATTTCTTCCTCCTTCTTGAAGTCGGGACGAAATTCAACATGTTCCGCAATAATGCTTATTCTGGAATGGGGTTTTCCGTCCGGGCCGTTCCAACGATCCTGCTTGAGCCTTCCGACAACCCGGACTCCCCTCCCTTTGCGCCCAAGGTTGAAACAATTTTCCGCGAGTTTTGACCATGATTCCACGTCGAAAAAACTGACCTCTTTTTCCAGCATGTTGTCCTGCCTGTAAAAGCGATTGGACGCAAGCCTGAAAGTACACACGGACATTCCTTTTGCCGTGGATTTGAGCAGAGGATCCCGAACAAGGTTTCCTTCGATCAAAACAGAATTAAGGTTATTCATGTAGCCTCCTATTTATAAATATAAAGGATACTGCCGCGTGAAACGCTTTTAAATTAACACTTTTATTTTTAAAAATGTGTTTGTATGACGGCGTTTTTTCCGCTTCATGTTCAACGCGGCTTCTTTTTTCCCGGTTAACCCGATTAAGACGCGCTCCATTCGGCGGCCCTATTGCAATTTGGGTATCATCTGGCGAGGTAACGCGCTCCCTTGTCTAACGGGCCTTTTTCCTGTATACTAGCCGCCGTTATGCATAAAAATGTTATGGGAAACATTCACAAAGTTCTGGTCTTGGGGTCCGGCGGCTTAAAAATAGGGCAAGCCGGCGAATTCGACTACTCGGGCTCGCAGGCGCTCAAGGCGCTGCGGGAAGAAGGCGTCAAAACGGTTCTCATCAACCCGAACATCGCCACCATACAAACCAGCGAAGGCATGGCCGACGCCACGTATTTTCTGCCCGTTACCCCGGAATATGCGCGCCAGGTTATTGAGAAAGAAAAACCGGATGGACTGCTCCTCGCCTTCGGCGGACAAACCGCGCTGAACTGCGGTGTGGCGTTGAACCGCGAAGGAATCCTCTACAAATACGGGGTGAAGACGCTCGGTACGCAAATAAAAACCATCGAGGACACCGAAGACCGTGAACGCTTTGTGAAACGTCTTGCTGAAATCGGCGCAAAGACGCCCCACAGCATCGCGGTTACCGATACGGAAGAGGCGGTTGAAGCCGCAAACGAGATAGGCTTTCCGGTTATGACGCGCGCCGCCTACGCGCTTGGCGGCGCCGGTTCGGGCATCTGCAAAAATGAAGCGGACATCCGTAAACGTTGCGACAAGGCGTTTTCCTCCGCGCCGCAAGTGCTTGTGGAAGAATGGCTCGGCGGCTGGAAAGAAGTCGAATACGAGGTGGTGCGAGACAGGTTCGACAATTGCATCACGGTGTGCAACATGGAAAACCTCGATCCTCTGGGCATACACACGGGCGAGAGCATCGTTGTCGCCCCGTCCCAGACCCTCACCGACAGCGAATACCACAAACTGCGCCGCATCGCCATTGATGTGATTCGGCATTTAGGCGTTGTAGGCGAATGCAACATCCAATACGCCCTCGATCCCGCTTCCGAAGATTACCGTATTATAGAAGTAAACGCGCGGCTCTCCCGCTCGTCGGCCCTCGCGTCAAAAGCCACGGGCTATCCGCTCGCCTTTGTCGCCGCGAAGCTCGCGCTCGGTTACTCTTTGGTCGACATTGAAAACCGCATCACCCGCGTTACCAAATCTTGTTTTGAGCCGAGTTTGGACTATTGCGTGGTGAAAGTCCCGCGCTGGGATCTTGCCAAGTTCAAAAATGTGGAGAACCGCATCGGATCGGAAATGAAAAGCGTCGGCGAAGTCATGTCCATAGGCCGCGCCTTTGAAGAAGCTCTCCAAAAGGCGCTTCGTATGACCGGTACCGCCGCGCCGGGGCTTTCCGGCGATGACAACTTGTGCGGCGCCGGGTTCACTCCGGTGAAAATCAGAGACCTTCTCGCGCGCCCCACGGATCGCCGCATCTTCGTCATCTACCGCGCCCTTCAGGAAGGCTGGACGGTCGACAAAATCCACCGGCTTACCCGCATAGACAAGTGGTTTCTGTATAAAATACAGAACGTGTTTGAATGCGAACGGAAATTAAAGGGCGGGGAAAAAAGAGATTCTCCTGACGCTTCGCCGCGGCAAAACGCGGACTGCCCTCCAGCGCTTCTTCTCCGCGCAAAACAACTCGGCTTCTCGGATGCCCGTATCGGGCAACTCATAGGAGCGTCCGAGTCCGGCGTCCGCGCGCTCAGAGAAGCGTACGGCGTGCGTCCGGCGGTCAAGCAGATCGATACGCTTGCCGCCGAATACCCGGCGAAGACCAACTATCTCTACCTCACCTATGCGGGCGGCGGCGGCGTTGACGATGTACAGCCGTCCGGACGGGGCGTGATGGTTCTCGGTTCCGGCGCGTACCGCATCGGGAGCAGCGTTGAATTCGACTGGTGCTGCGTAAACGCGGTGGACACGGCGAGGAAACTGGGGCGCTACTCCATCATGGTCAATTGCAATCCGGAAACCGTGTCCACAGACTACGACATGTGCGACCGGCTCTACTTCGAGGAACTCACCCTTGAGCGGGTGCTGGATATCTACGAACGCGAACGCCCGGACGGGGTGATCCTATCTATGGGCGGACAGATACCCAACAACTTGGCTCTTGATCTCTATAACGCGGGCGTGGTGATATACGGCACCACGCCTCAATCCATAGATAAAGCCGAAGACCGCAACAAGTTTTCCGCGCTGCTCGATGCGCTCGGCATTGAGCAGCCCGAATGGAAAGAGTTGACGGATCTGGCTTCCGCCAAGCATTTCGCGGCGGCGGTCCGCTACCCGGTGCTGATCCGTCCCAGTTACGTGCTGTCCGGCGCGGCGATGAACGTTGCGTGGGACGATGCGAGCCTTGAAAAATTCCTCGGCATGGCTACGGACGTGTCCGCCGAACATCCGGTGGTCATCTCGAAATTCGTGGAAAACTCCAAGGAGATTGAGATAGACGCGGTGGCTAAACATGGAGAAATACTCTTTCACGCCATCACCGAACATATTGAAAACGCGGGCGTTAATTCGGGCGACGCCACAGTGGTGCTGCCCGCCCAGCGGCTCTACATCGAAACGATCCGCAAGATACGGAAGATCAGTTCCCTGATCGCCCGCAAGTTGAATATCACCGGACCCTTCAACATCCAGTTCCTTGCCCAGCGCAACCGCGTACGGGTCATCGAATGCAACCTTCGGGCAAGCCGGAGTTTCCCGTTCTGTTCCAAGGTCTGCCGCGTGAACATGATCGAACTGGCCGTACGCGCCATGCTGGAAGAACCCATAACACAAGCCATCCCCTCCTCCCTCGATCTTGAATGGGTGGGCGTAAAAGCCGCCCAGTTCAGCTTCTCCCGCCTGCACGGGGCGGATCCCGTTTCCGGCGTGGAAATGGCAAGTACCGGCGAAGTCGGCTGCATAGGCGAAGACCTGCACGACGCCTTCCTCAAGGCGCTGCTTTCCGTGGGCTATCGTCTTCCCAAAAAACGGATGCTCCTTTCAACGGGTCCTATGGAAGCCAAGCTGGACTTTCTTGATTCCGCCAAAAAACTCATTGAGATGGGCTACGAACTCTACGCCTCTCGCGGCACCGCGAAATTCCTCAACAGCAACGGCGCGCCGGCCGCAAGCCTTCACTGGCCCCTTGAGTCCAAAGAGCCGAACATCGCGGACTATATCCGCAGCCGTAAAATCGACATGATCATCAATATTCCCAAAAGCAATCAGGAAACCGAATTGAAGAACGATTATATCATCAGGCGCATGGCCGTTGATTTCGACATACCGCTTTTCACCAACATCAAGGCGGCGCGGGAATTCGTAGACGCGCTCGCGTACAAAAAGGCGAAGGGTCTTGAGATAAAGGCGTGGGAAGAGTACGTGTAGGCCGGCCGTAACGCCGGATGAGCGGGTTCGCCCGCGCCCGCCGCGATTCGGGGCTAATTCACCGGCTGCGCGTCCGTAAGCGCCGAAGTGGCGTACAGTTGATCTTCCGCCCACAACGCTACGGACTTGACAGCGGCGTTGAATTTCAGGTCCGCTATGGCTCCCCGCAGAGCGGACGCCTGTATGGTCTGAACGTAATCGCCCTGCTCGTTGTAGGCGATGAAATAGTTCGCCGGATATTTTGAATCAATGACATAGGTTCCGTCCGCGATGACCAGAGAAGGAAACGGAAAGCGCGGCTCTACCGGGGGATCGAAGGAGACGCTGCGCACGGCCTCTTCTCCGGCTTTATTTACCAGTACCGCGCGGTACAGTCCGCGGGGCAGCGGCTCTTCATCGATCATGGCAATACCCCTGCTTCCCAGCCACAGTTTTCCGTCCTGCTGAAGCGCTATCCAATCCCGTTCTGAAAGACGCCAGCGCAACCCTTCGCGATCATGGCGCACGTAGAGTTCGTCAAGGTTTTCTATTCCGTCTTCATCGGACGCAAGAATAAAAAAAGAAAGCCGCTCTTTTACAACGCCGTTTTCCCGCGCATATACAAGCCGCGTAACGGCGTACGATATCTCCGGTTCGGTGCGGTTGCAAGCGGCGAGAAACAACAGCGGAAATACCGAATAAAGAAGAAATTTGTCTTTCATAGATTTATACAGTATAAAGACGCGCCCGCTATTTTGCAAGTGCGGGCTTTGCCCACGCTCGCCTATTAGGGCGCATTCACGCTCCGATCTATGCGGAGGAAGAACGCCCGTCCGAGACGGCTTATGCGGCTATGCGTTCTGTTAGTTTGCCCGGAGCGCCTTCCTTAATCCCGTATTACCGGCGCAATTCGGAAACCGGCTCCGGCAATTCGGCGGATTTTTTCTTGAGGACATGCGCATCCTTATCAACCCCGAAGATCGCCTTGTTGTTGTTCAGCGTGATGCCGCTTACGTCATTCAGCAAGCGTGTTATAGCCTTGCCGGACGCCGGTTGTTGTTCCGCTGCCGGCGCGATTGAGTTGTAAAGAGAAGGGTGTGAAAGGGCTTCACGCGAGCTGGTGAAAGGGCTTCACGCGGGGGTTCACACCAGTCGTTGGAACGCTTCGGCATTGTGGGCTATCAGTGAAAATAGGAATTGCAAGCCATCCAAGCAAAGCCCTGTAAGTCTTCATTACATAGGGAGTTAGCACCCCAAAAAGCCGAAAAATCCAGGGCGAAAAAAAGCGAAAAACCCACTGAAAACGCGACTGGAGGACGACTTTTGACCAGGTTCTTTAAGGGGCTTTAATACCCTTTAAATGCCGACAATCAAAACCATTGAATCTGACGCGCCGGAATATAAATAGTAATAGGATGCATTTATGTCAAAGAGCAAAGATGGGGGCATGGAGGGTTATGCGGAAAACGCGCCGACTTTTTGCGCGATTGAAGAACACGCGAAAACCCTTGAAGTGTCCGCGCCGGTTTTCGCCGCAGTCCGGCAATACAAAGGCTGGGCGGCGGGGAAAAGGTAGAAAAGCAGGACTTTTAAAAGGCTGTAAAAGACTTTTTAGGCGCGCCTATAGGAGGTAGAAAATGAGTTTACCTGATATTAAAAACACGATTAAAGACGGCGCGATGGGTGTGCAGGGCGCGGACGCGACCGGAAACTTCGCGGCAATCGGCGTCGCGTCAATTCCGTCAAACGGAATCCTGACGTTTGTTGACCCCGCCGATGTGGAAGCGAAAATTGGTGACGGCCCCCTGCGCGACCTTATCGTAAGCGCGTTGTCAATTGCCAAAGTTACCATGAGCGCAATCGCGCTTGAGGGCGCCGTTCAGGGAGCGGCCTCCGCTGTTACGGCAGGCGCGGAAAACTCCGGTACCGGAACAGTTTCGGTAAGCGGCAATCCGCGTAACGAGTACGATGTTAAAGTAGACATTGTTTCAAGCGGCGGACTTAACGAGGCAACGTTCCGCGTTACGGTTGACGGACTGGCGGGAAAAATTATCACCGTGCCGGACGGCACCGGGCAGTATGAAATCCCGGTGACCGGCCTGACGCTTCAGTTCGTGCCCGGCGAGGGCGGTTTTAGCGAGGGCGACACGTTCTCGTTTCAGGCGACCGCTCCATCTGCGACCAACGGCGAAGTACTGGCGGCGATTGAAACGGTGCTGGATGCGAAGCTCGACATCGAGTGGATTGCTATTGCCGGTATTTCCGCTTCCCCCCTCTGGGCGGCACTTGCCGTAAAAGCGGACGGCGCGGAAGCGGTGTACCAGTATCTCTTTTTTGTAGCGGCGGCGCGGGGCAAAGGCAATACGGAAACGGTTGACGAATATGTAAACGCGCTTACCGGAAGCGAGCGCGGCGTTACCACGTCCACCCGTTTGCAGGTTGTCGCCGGGTGGGCGGAGCATTATACCGCAACGCGCGTGGGCGTCGGCGAGGAGTGCGGCGGATGATAACCCTGCTGTGGGTACCGGTTACCCGGCGGGAATTCTATAGGGATATGCCGAAGGCGGAGCTAATCAAGAAACTGCGGTATTACAAGTTAGATTGCACGGTATGGGAGGCGCTTGCCTCTTGACAATAATCATAGGGGCGAACGGAACCCTGGAGGGCCGAAGGCCCGGAACGCATACAGCCCTGTTATGCGCGGTTTGGAATGCCTTTTGCCAATAATTTTTATTTTACTATTTCTTTTAACTTCTTCTTTACATTTTCTATATCATTATCATGTAATAATGGGATCAGTTTTATTATTTTTTCAATAGGTAAATCCCACCATTTCAATTTTAACATCAATCCTATTAATTCTTCATCAAACCTTTTCCTAATAATTCTTGCCGGATTTCCAGCCGCTATTGTATAGGGATCTATATCGCTTCACACTACACTTTCCATGCCAATTATTGCCCCATCCCCTATTTTTACTCCGGGCAATATTGTGCTATTTTGTCCAAGCCAGACATCGTTTCCAATAATTGTATCTCCTTTCAGGGGAAATTTATCCAGTGATGGCACACTTTCATTCCATTTTTCAAAAATATAAAACGGGAATGTTGAAACGCAATCCATTTGATGATTTGCGCCATTCATTATAAATTTCACACCGGATGCTATTTGACAAAATTTTCCTATAATTAATTTGTCACCATAGAATTCATAAAAATGTGTAACGTGTTTTTCAAAATCGACATCGCTAAAATAGGTAAAATCCCCAACAATTATATTCTTGTTTTTAATTGTTGGTTTTATATAAATTACCGTATTTATATTAGACGCTGGAAATACAACATTAGGATCGGGTAATATATTATTTTCCACAAAATTCTCCAGTAATATATTTTACCACATTCTTTTTAACTTGCCAAATGTTTTATATTCATTTGACAAAATAACAATCATCCGAGTCGGCTCCGAAATCTGGCGTCTTGGAACCGCCTCTCATAATTACGTATATCGGCAAAAATCAAGCCGCCTCGTTGCGCTCTCCGCGCCTCGCTCCCGCAAGGCAAAAATCATTCCGCTCCTTTCATGGATTCCGCCATCTTGATGTTCCGCAGTTTTGGCAGCATGAGAAGATCAACGGCGGCTGAAAAAAGCAGCGTGATAACGCCGGAAAGCGCGAAGCCAAGACTGGAAATGTCCCTTCCGAACATGAGGTCCGCGTTTTCCGCAACGCCGATGATAAAACGGTGCAACGGAACGCCCAAAAACAAACCCGCTGCGGCGCCTATCACGCTCAGCGCCGTGGTTTCCCTGAAAATATAGGCGGCGGCCTCGTTTTGATGAAACCCAAGCACCCGCAACGTGGCAATTTCCCGCTTCCGCTCATTGATGTTAATATTGGTGAGGTTGTAAATGACCAGCATCGCAAGGCAGCCGGAGGCGACAATCAGGATAATCACCACAAAGTTGATGCTGTTGAGCAGGTTATTGTAAGAGACCTGGGTTTGCGACGTGAACAAAAGCAGCATCACCGCGTTGTTGGAGAGCATACGCATGGTGAAGGCGTTCTGATCGTGTTCTTCACGCAGGCCCGTGATCGCCAATATGGTGCGGAACCGGAGATTTTCTTTACCGCCTCCCTGTCTGAAAACGCTCGTATACGCGGCCTTTCCAATGTAGCAGTAGATGCCCACATAATTTTCCGTGATCCCCGACAGTCTGAATTCGCCGCTTTTCCCCTCCGCGTTCTGGACGGTGAACGCATCGCCTACGCTCAACCCAAGCTGTTCGGCAACTTTTTCTGTTAAAACAACGGAATTTTCGGTGAAAACAACGGCTCTTTTTGTTTTTCTCTCCCTCAGATTGATAAAATCAGGGAAGGCGTCAGCAGATTGAGGGATGATGAGCGAGGCGCCGAGCCTTTCATTGCCGCTCTTGATGAAACCCGCTTCACTGTGAACCGCAATCCACCGGATATCATCGCCAATGCCGTCAAAAATGCCGTCAGGCGCTTCCGGTTTGAGCTCAACGCGGACATCGTAGAGAAGAATATCGGAGAATTCGGTGCGGGCGATGTCAACGATGGAATCTCTCAAGCCGAAACCGGCGGTCATGAGCGCGGTACAGCCCGCAATGCCGGTAATGGTCATAAAAAAATGCCGCTTCTGGCGGATAAGATTACGCGCCGTAACTTTGTGGGTGAATTTCATCCGCTTCCAAATGAAGCCGATATATTCAAGCAGAATGCGTTTGCCCGCCTTTGGAGCGCGCGGCAGCATGAGGGAAGACGGCTTTTCCCACAGCGAATGGTAACAGGCGCATATGGTCGCCGTTGTAACGGAGGCAAGCATGAGGGCGCATGCGATGAGCCCAAAGCCCCAGTTGAAAACCGTTACAAGGGGCGGCAAATGGTACAAGGTTCCGAATGCGTTGTAAATGGCTATGGGAAAGGCTCTAAACCCGATGACCATGCCCGCTATGGAACCCGCGACGCCGGTTACGCCGCAGTACACGAGGTATTTCACCAGAATCACCCGTTTCCGGTAGCCCAAGGCTTTAAGCACGCCGATCTGGGTCCGTTCCTCATCAACCATGCGCGTCATGGTGGTGAGCGCCACAAGCGCCGCAATCAGGAGGAAAAACACCGGAAACACCTTTGCCACGTCATTGATTTTTTCCGCGTTGCTCTTATACGCGGCGGCTCCCACATTGCTGTTGCGGTCGAATACATACCACACGGGCGGCGGAACGTCTATTTCAATGGTTTGCGAACGGGCGCTTTCTATTTTTTCAGCGCCGCGCCGCAATTCCGAGTCGGCGTTTCTCTTTTCCCGCGCAAACCGCGCCTCTCCCGCAGCGAGTTCTTTCCGCGCGTCCAGCAGCGTTTGCCTGTTCAACGCGATTTCCGCTTCTCCCGCGGCAATGTCCGCTTCCCGCGCCGCCAGTTCCTGTTCCGCGGACGCGAATTCCGCGTCCGCCCGCCGTCCGCCCTCTTCGAGTTCCGCGCGTCCGCGCCGCAACGCGGCTTCCTGCTCCGCAACGGTTTGAACGCCCGCGTTGTACGCCGCGACCCCCTCATCGTACTGCGCGACAGATTCTTGCGCTTTCTTGCTCATCATAAGAAAGCGCGATGCGCGTACTTTTTCCACCTGATCCCGCGCCGCGTCAAGCCGCGCCTTGCTTTCGGCAAGAGTTCGCTTCGCCTTTGCGATATCTGCCTCCCCGTCCGCGATAGCCCGCTCGTTGACCGCGAGTTTTTGTTCCGCCTGGGCTTTTTCACGCGCAAGCCGGTCCCGTCCCTGGGCTATGAGGCGTTTCCCATCCTCTATCCGCGCTTCAGCCTCGGCGAGCCGTTCTTCTCCGTCAGCGATTTCAGTTGCGGCAGCGTCCAGCCGTTTCCTGCCCCGCGCAAGCTCGCCATACGCGATCTCCTTCCCCTTCTCGTATTCGGATTCCGCTTCGGCAAGCGCCTCGTTTTTCTTGCGCTCCGCAACCGCTTGCGCTTCCGCGAGAATTTCCCGTTGCCTGAGCGCGGAGCGTTCTTTGCCAAAGGCTTCGATTTGCCCGACAGCCCTGTCAACACGCTCTTGATACGCGGGGGAAAAGGATTCCATCGCGTCCGCGCCTTTGAGGGTGATGAAAAAATCCGTGTACGCGGCGAGGCTGTAACACCGCCTATCAATGTACACAACCATAGCAAGGCTCCCGCTCCCCGCGGTACTCGGCTCGCGTTCCATTGACAAAAAGAGCGGACTCTTGGCAATTCCGGCGACCGTATACTCAATCACGCTGAAAGCATCGTCAAGGGCGTCAAACGAGTCGTTGTATTGGAGGGTTTCTTCCGATATGGAGATTCTGGCGCCCACGGGCGGCGCGGCAAGAGGCCCTCCGCCTTCTTGTACTAAACATTCGTTAGGAGCTTGCGGCATCCTGCCCTCGACTATCTCCAGCGTATTGACGTACGTGCGCTCAAGAGGAAGCCCGTACACACGGGCGACCAGCGTTTCATCCGACTCCACCGTAACGAGCGCGTCGAGCGCATAGACGCCCATCACCCGATCAACCGCGTCAAGTGCGGCAAGCGCTTGCTCATCGGCTTTGGTCAACCCCATAGAACCCTTGACAAAGACATCCATCATGGAAGCATCGTCAAAATAGCGGTCGACCGACAGCAGCATATCCGGCGTAGTGGCGAGCAGGCCGGCAAGAAAACCCACGCCCAGGGCTACGATCCCAAATATGGCGATAAACCTGCCGAGGCTGCCTCGGATTTCCCGGATGACGGTTAGTATGTATGTTCCGCCTATTTCTTTTGCCTTGGCGCCGGAAGCGCGTCTTGCTCTTTCTTTTGCCATGATGTTCATGTCCAGTTCCGCGCCGGAGGCGCTGGAAATGCAGTTTATAATACCGGTATTGCGTGTTATATGCAATGGCCCAAAAATTTGTAGAAATTTTTGTTGACGAATGAAAGACGGTAATGTATTATATATAAACAAGAAGTTATATATGAAATTTGTTTCCGGAAGGGATTTTAGGACATCTTCGGCAAAAATATGGAAAACATTGCCGGAAGAACAGGAAATGGTAATAACAAATAATAGGAAACCCATTGCGTTATTAACCCCTTTAAGCGACAAGACATTGGAAAATACTCTCTCCTCAATAAGGCAGGCAAAGGCAATCAATGCCGTTAACTTAATACAACAGGAATATTTAAAAAGGGGGATGGAGAAAATAACAATGGAAGAGATAGACGAATATTATTCTTTCGGCTTTTATAAACCCAAAAGGCGCGCCGGGTGAAATAATATCATTGTTATTATCCAAAAATAATAACACCAACACAACGGCCAGGCCATTTCGCTACGCGCAGACCTTCGGCCTGAACATTCCCACGCCGTTGTTCCGGCACACTTTGCCGGCAGCCGGAACGGTATGCGTCAAGGGATAATTGCGTAGCAAAATTATAAGAGGAGGTTGATCAATAAACCTGTGAAAACGGTAAGATATATATTCGGTTTTTTCTGTTGCTGCCTTTTATCTTCATGCGCTATTTCCCGCGCTCTTTATCTTGGCCCCGATCGCGGGCCATTGCCGCCGGATTTTTCCATGCCGCCGAAACATGCCGGGGACATAAACGGGGGTTTCCCTGCCGTGGTATACATCAAAACACGGACGCAAACGTTCAACACGTATCATTACTATATTTTGCGCGATGGTTTGATTTGGTATAAAAGTATAGAAACGGACAAGGAACCCAAAAATTGGACGCTTTTTGAAAAAACCGGACTGCCGCACAACAGCCGGAAACGGGGTTTTAGAAAACCCGAAAAAATAGCGGAGATTTCCGCCGATGCCGACGAACTTGTTGCCTTATCCGTCAACGGCGCTTTTTACCGCTATTGTTTTGATACGACAATAGCCCATGCCTCAAATGTGTGGCTTGACCGGCAAGGCTGGCCTCATGAGGAGCAGCTTTTCTTTGATCCGGAAACTGTACGCAATCGGGCGTGGGCATTGGGGAAACGGAACGCGCAGGTTCTCTATTATGAGGACGCTTTTGGCAATCAGCATCATAATGGCACAATGGAGATTGCCACAACCTATGTGTTAATGGAAGACGGGCAGGAAATACGCTACGCCGACACGGGACTCCCCTGTGACTTTTCACGAAACTATATCGGACCGGAGCGCGGCGCGTTCAAGGCATCGGCGTTATCTGCCGGCGCGTCAACAATGTTTGTCATTAACGAAGCGGGGGAAATGTATACCCGCCTTGCCGATTTTGATGTCGTAGGCTGCGATCCTATGTTGTTCAAATACACCTACAAGCCGTATGCTTCCGGTTTACCCGGGACAAATTATTTCTCCAACCTTACCGAATGGGCGTTACCCGCCGAAGACTGGCTCGCCCAGCCGCCTGTTCCGCTAAACGGAAAAGCCGCGATTACCCGGCATATCACCATTTTACAGAACGGACAGGGCAACGGAGCGCGGGAACTGCGTGTCGCCGGATGGAACGAAAGCGGCGAAGCCGGCTATTGGACAAAGGCGATTTTTGCCGGCGCGTGGGATTTTGTAGCGGCCCCGCTCTTTCTGCGCAAAGATGACGCATTAACCGGTAACGCCGAACAAGGACGGATTGCGGACAAAACCTACCGAGGCAAATTGTGGAACGGCAGAGCAAAAACACAAGACATAGGAACAACGCCCCCGGAGGGAGCCGCAAAATATGACTGGATTACGACCCACGACTGGTCGGAAGAAGCGGAGTGGCTTTACGAGATTCCAGATTTCAATATTCTCGAAGGCGGCTGTAAGCTCCGTATCACCTGTCACGGTGAAACCTGCACATTGACGCTTCACCCGGTAGAGATGTGGAGCTATCTCAAGCGGGACTATATGCCCGGACGAACCGGCGCGCCCAAAATATTCTGGGTTACGCTTGAAATACCGGAGAACGCATTGGA